>NZ_JAPCIT010000002.1:0-204444 GCF_027707385.1 Aeromonas sp. QDB54
AGAGGGACTCGAACCCTCACACCCGGGGGGCACTAACACCTGAAGCTAGCGCGTCTACCAATTCCGCCACCTTCGCACATTCGGGTTATCAGTCTGGATTGACATGCTGTCTGATAAAGCATGTTGCAGTATGGTGCGAAGAGAGGGACTCGAACCCTCACATCCGTGGGACACTAACACCTGAAGCTAGCGCGTCTACCAATTCCGCCACCTTCGCATCACTGCGGTGGGGGATTCTATAGAGTTTTGAAGGAGCGTCAACAGCCAAAGGGGACTTTTTTCGCTGTTGACGTTCAAAGCAGCATCAAGGGGACAAAACTTCAGCAATCAGCCTCAGTGGCGGGCCAGTGCGTCCTGATACATCTGCTCGTATTGAGTGACCGAATCCGGCCAGTTGAAGCGGGTGTTCATGGCATTGCGCTGCACCCTGGCAAACTGTTCGGGATCCTGCAGGTAGTAGAGCAGGCTGCGGCGCATGGCATCGAGCAAGATGTTGGCGGTCGGATCGTTGAAGCAGAAGCCGGTGGCGTGCTCCGGGTCGGCATCCCAGTCCACCACCGTATCTTTCAGGCCGCCGACGGCCCGCACCAGCGGCAGGGTGCCATAGGCCAGGCTGTACATCTGGTTGAGTCCGCACGGTTCGAACAGGGAGGGCATCAGGAAGAAGTCGGCACCCGCTTCCACCAGATGAGCGAGCCGGTCGTCATAGGTGTTGATGAAGGCGAGCCGGTCCGGGAATTGTTGCGTCAGGGTCTGCAGCTGAGCTGCGAGGGAGGGATCCCCCGAGCCGACGATCACCACCTGCACCTTGTGATGCAGAAACTTGTCCAGCACCGGCAGCAGCAGGTGAACGCCCTTCTGCTCGGTCAGCCGGCACACCATGCCATAGATGGGCAGATCCACCACCGGCAGGCCGGTCTCCTGTTGCAGGCTCTGTTTGCAGATGCACTTGCCGGCCAGGTTGTCGACGTCATAGGTGGCCGGCAGGAAGTCGTCAAACGCCGGATCCCAGTCCTGATAGTCACAGCCGTTGAGGATGCCACGCAGATCCGCCGCCCGTTGCTGGAAGATGCTGGCCATGCCGTGGGCACCCAGGTGGGTCAGCAATTCGCTGGCATAGTTGGGGCTGACCGCGTTGATCTTGTCGGCATAGAGCACACCGCACTTGAGCAGGTTGACGTGGCCGTAGTCGTAGCTGATGCGCTGTTCGTAGTCGGCAATCTCGGGCACGGCCCAGAACTGCTGGCGCTCGAATACCCCCTGAAAGGCCGCGTTGTGAATGCTGATCACGCTGCGAGTGTGCTGGAAGAAAGGGTTGTGGGCGTGACGGGTTTTCAGCAGCAGCGGCAGCAGGCCAGTGTGCCAGTCGTTGCAGTGCACTATGTCGGGGGCAAAGGCGAGCTGCTCGCTGGCATGCAGCGCGGCCGCAGCCAGAAAGGCGAAGCGCTCGCCGTTGTCCGGATAGGCCTGGTTGTTCTCGGCGTAGAGCTGGGGGCGATCGAAGTACTGCGGACAGTCGAGCAGGTAGACGCAGACTCCCTCCAGATCCATCTGATAGATGCGATAGCCGATATCCGGCAGGCCCGGGTGGGTTGGCAGCCAGCGCGAGACCAGCAGTTTGGCCTCATCCCGTCGCTTTATCGTCTTGTAGAAGGGCAGCATGATCCTGACATCATGCCCCTTCTGGGCCAGGTACAGCGGCAGGGCTCTGGCCACGTCCGCCAGGCCCCCGGTCTTCACAAGCCCCTCAACTTCCGAGGCAACGAACAGGATTTTCAGTGGGTTAATAGCCAACTCTTGCTCCCTTAGGTACCACGACGATACCGCCTTCGGACACGGTAAATCGTTCTCTGTCATGGTCCAGATTTTCACCGATCACGGTGCCGGGCGCAATTTCAACGTTCTTGTCGATGATGGCGCGGCGAATGGAGCAGCCCTCGCCGATCTTCACGTCCCCGAGCAGAACCGACTCGCTGATGTGGCTGCAAGGCCCCACGTTGCAGCGAAAACCCAGGATGGAGCGCTGGATCTGGCTGCCCTGGATGAAGCAGCCGCCGGAGATCAGCGAGTTGGCAATCTTCACCTTGCAGTCGTCGGTATCGACGAAGGTGGCGGGCGGCAGCGGCGGGTAGTGGGTATGCAGCGGCCACTTGCGGTTGTAGAGAGAGAAGGGGGCATCGTCGGCCACCAGGTCCATGTGCGCCTGCCAGTAGGAGTCCAGCGTCCCCACGTCGCGCCAGTAGACGTTGGGTTTCTCGCCCGGAATGACGTTGGTGCTGTAGTCATAGACATAGACGGGAGCGCGCGGGAACAGGCTGGGGATGATGTCCTTGCCGAAATCGTGGCTGGAGTTCTCCTCGGCGGCATCGCGCTTCAGTTCGCGATAGAGCGCCTCGGTCTCGAAGATGTAGTTGCCCATGGAGACCAGCGCCTGGGTGGGATCGCCGGGGATGTGCTTGGGCCGCTTGGGCTTCTCTTCGAAGCCGATCATCCGGCCCTCCTGATCCACCTCGATCACCCCGAAGGCGCTCGCCTCCTCGATGGGCATGCGCAGGGCGGCGACGGTCAGGGCGGCGGCCTTCTGCTTGTGGAAGGTCACCATCTGGCTCACGTCCATCTTGTAGATGTGGTCGGAGCCGAAGATGCAGACGTGCTCGGGGTCGGAGATCTCGATGAAGCGCAGGTTCTGGTAGATGGCGTCGGCGGTACCGTCATACCAGCGTTTGCCCATCCGCATCTGGGCCGGGATCGGGTCGATGAAGCGATCCGTGATGCCGACGATGTTCCAGCCCTTCTTCATGTGCAGATAGAGGGACTGGGACTTGAACTGGGTCAATACGTAGATGCGCAGGAAGTCGGCGTTGACGAAGTTGTTGAGGACGAAGTCGATCAGTCGGTAGCTGCCGCCGAAGGGAACCGAGGGCTTGCTGCGGGTGGTGGTGAGTGGCTGGAGGCGAGTACCTTCGCCGCCGGCCAGGATCATGGTGAGTATGCCTGCCATCGTATTTCTCTCCCTGAATTCATACTATGAAAAGGTTTTCAGCTTGATGCAAAAAAACACCCCTAAAGGGGTGGTTTGAGGTGTGACAATTACCTTATCAGATCCCGTATGGGGCTCTCTACCTGTTTCCGGTGACTGGTTACACTTATTTACACTTTGCTCAGATAGACCTTGAATTTGGCATCGCTGCTGATCACTTCAGTCCGTTTGAAGTGCGTCTCCAGTATAGGCTGATATCGCAGGAAGGCGTTGGCAACTATCGTCAGCGAGCCCTGGGACTGCAGATGATCCGGCGCCTTGGCCAGGAAGGTCTCGGTGGCCGCGTAGAAGGTCTTGAGGCCGGCGTGGAACGGCGGATTGGAGACGATCCGGTCAAATTTCCCCTGAATGTCGGAATAGACATCGGATGCCCGCACCTCGCCCTGCAGGCCGTTGATGGCCAGAGTGCGGCGGCTGGACTCCAGCGCCAGCGCGTTGATATCCACCATGGTGACCTTGAGCCCGGGATTGCGCTTGGCCAGCACCGAGCCAATCACCCCGGCGCCGCAACCGAAATCGAGCAGCGATCCCTGCATGGCCGGCAGGCTGGCCAGCAGCATCTGGCTGCCGAGATCCAGTTCGGATGCACTGAACACGCCGGGTAGGGCCAGCACGGTCAGTTCGGTGTCGCCGGCCTGGCATTGATAGCGACCAAACCAGCTATCCAGCTCGAACGGTTCAACCGGTTTGCTCAGCTCGCCGTGATAGAGCGAGCAGCGGCGCGCCGAGTCGCGTTTGACCGGCTTGTCGCCGTAGGGGGCCAGCAGCTTGTCGGCCCCATTGATGCCACCGCGGTTTTCACCGGCGAGGAACAGCTCGGCACCGGCTTCCAGCAGCGGGGTCATCATGGCCAGCAGATACTGGGCCTCGGCCTTGGCCTTGGGCATCAGCAGCAGCAGAGCATCGAAACGGGGGGCGCCGCCGAGCTGATGGTCGAACAGGATGGCATCCCCCAGCGCGGCCTGCTGGCTGCGGTAGTAGCAGTAGTCCGTGGTAAAGACGGTGAGGGAGTGGGCCAGGGTCGCCAGCTGGCGGGGATAGTCATCCTCCAGCGCGCCGCACACCAGCAGCCGCTTGCCGACAAAGAGGGCTTGGTTTCGTTCCAGCATCTGGCTGACGGCACTGATCGGGCTGCTCATCGGGTCTCTCCACGCAATTTTGGGCGGCCATTATACATAGCCGCTTTCGCCTTGACATTTATGCCGTGTTCCCGAAATATGCCCAGACACTATTTTTTGAGCAGAGATGACGCAATGCGGTTCAACGGGTTGAAACGAAAGCATAAAAAAAGCCTGACATTCGGGCCTGCCGACGTTCGCGCGTAACCTCTCATCCCTGAGCAGATTCAAACCCCGGTTGCGCACATCGTACCGGGGTTTTTTATTGCCACATTCATGAGTCAACGGAGAAGGAAATTCCATGTTCAAAGGTTCAATCGTCGCCCTGATCACCCCCTTTCGACAGGGCAAGCTGGATGAAGAAGCGCTGGCGCGTCTGGTGGAGTGGCATATCGAACAGGGTACCCACGGCATAGTGCCGGTGGGCACCACGGGCGAGAGCCCGACCCTGACCCATGACGAACACTGCCGGGTGGTGGAGCTGGTGGTCAAGCTGGTGGCGGGCCGCATTCCGGTGATCGCCGGGGCCGGCTCCAACAACCCGGTCGAGGCGATCGAATACACCCGTCATGCCGAGCAGGCGGGGGCTGATGCCACCCTGCACGTGGCCGGTTACTACAACCGCCCCAATCAGGAGGGGCTCTACCACCACTTCAAGGCGGTGCACGACGCCACCAGCAAGCCGATCATCGTCTACAACATCCCGCCACGCGCCATCGTCGACGTGCAACCGGCCACCCTGGCCCGCCTGGCCGAGCTGCCGCGCATTGCCGGGGTGAAAGACGCCACCGGCGATCTGGCCCGCCCCTGGACCGAACGCCAGCTGATCAAGAAGCCGTTTGCCTGGCTGTCCGGTGAAGATGCCACCGCCGTGGCCTACAACATTGGCGGCGGTCAGGGCTGCATCTCGGTGACCGCCAACGTGGCGCCCAAGCTGGTGGCCGAAGTGCAGAACCTCACGCTGGCCGGCCAGTGGCAAGCCGCGCGTGAGCTGCAAGATAAGCTGATTCCGCTCCATCAGGCGATGTTTGCCGAGCCGAGCCCCGCCGGCGCCAAGTATGCGGTCTCCCTGCTGGGCTTTTGCAGCGAGGAGTGCCGCCTGCCGGTGATGCCGCTGTCCGAGGCGACGCGCACCCGCATTCGTGACGCGATGCAGGCATTGAATCTGTTATAAAAAGTGGGCTCTGGATCGCGCTTTTGACTGGCTAGTCAATTAAAGTGCAAAGTTTGCCGATATACTCGCTTGGATACAACCAAGGATGGCAGGCATGCAGGAATGGGATCCAGAGCACTTCACCAGTTTTGAACATCTCTGTGAAGTGACGCTGGCGGCAGTCAGGGAAAAAACCGAAGCCGAACAGATCTACTTGTGGCTGCGGGCGCCCGAGTCCCAGCTATACAGCTTTCAGCTCGAACAGGGGCTGATCTGCCTGACTGCCGACGCCCTTGCTACGCTCCAGCTGCCAATCGTTTTCATCGAGCATGCCCTCGACAAGGGACAGCTGGTGGTGGAGCAGCTAGCCCACCCTCACGACATCTGGGAGACGGTTGAACCGCAGACGACACGCCTGCGCGCCTGTTTCCCGCTCAAGCGCCACAAGGGGCTGGAGGCGGTGGTCTATCTGGAGACCCGTCGTCGCCTCGATCGCCTCTCCCGTCGCCAGCAACAGAGCATTCAGCTGCTGATGCACTATCTTGCCGCCGAGCTGGAGAGCCGGTTGCTCGCCAGCCAGATCGATCTGGAGCGGGATCAACGACTGCATACCCAGGCAGACCTCATCCGCAGCCAGGCGCTGCAAGGCTCCTTCCTCAGCATGTTGCAGGCGCTACATCAGGTGGGAGTTCAGCTCTCCCGCTGCGACAGCGAGCATCAACTGCTGCGTGAGGCCGTGGTGCTGGCCCGCCAGGATCTGCAGTTCGATCGCATCGCCATCTTCCTGGTCGACGCTGAGTTCAAGACCATGCACGGTACCTGGGGTACCAACGAGGCGGGCGAGTTGATCGACGAACACCACTTCATCAGTCCCATTCCGGATCACCCCACGGTGCAGGAGGCGCTGCACCGCAAGGATTATGTGCTGGTGCTGGAGGATGCGCCGCTCTACTACGAAAAGCAGGAGGTGGGTCGCGGCTGGAACGCCATGGTGTCGCTGTGGGACGGCGCCACCCCGATCGGCTGGATTGCGGCCGACAACCTGCTGTGGCGTCGCCCGCTCAAGGCCTATCAGAGCGAGATCTTCAAGCAGTATGCGGCCATGCTCTCCCAGTTGCTGATCCGCCAGCGCACCCAGGAGGCGCTTGAGCGTTTCAATCGTGAACTGGAGCAGCGGGTCAGCGAGCGCACCATGCAGCTGGCGGAGACCAACCGGGCGCTGGAGGAGGCCAACAAGCGCCTGTCGCTGCTGTCACTGGAGGATCCGCTGACCGGCATCGCCAACCGCCGCCACTGGGATCTCACCATGCAGCGAGAGTGGGAGTGGGCGCGCCGCCATCAAAACCTGCTGGCGGTGCTGATGATCGATGTGGATGAGTTCAAGTCCTACAACGATCACTTCGGTCACGCCAAGGGGGACCAATGTCTGCAACAGGTGGCCCGTCTGCTGCAAGAGGCGGAGCGGCGGCGCACCAACCTGGTGGCCCGTTACGGTGGCGAAGAGTTCGTGATCCTGTTGTGTGGTCCGCAACCCGGCGAAGCGGAGCGATTGGCGGAACAGATTCACCAGGGGCTCAGCGAATTAAAGATCCCGCATCCGGCCTCCCGAGTTGCTGATTTCATTACGGTTAGCATAGGCTTTAGCTATCTGGTTCCCTCGCTGGATGGAACATGGCAGAGCTTGACCGAACAGGCTGATCAGGCGCTCTATCATGCCAAATCGCAGGGGAGGGCGTGTACGCTAGCCTATCGGTGAGCCCATGTTGTTACGTCGCTATCCCATCTTCAACCGCCGCCTCGCCCTCGTCGCCTATGGCATCGACTACCAGCTTGCCGACCCGTCCGAATGGACGCTGCTGGCGGCCCAGTGCCGGCTGCTGGCACAGGGGCGGCAATACCTGCTGCCCTTCACCCACGAGCAGCTCGATGAACTGCGCCCCCTGCTGTTTGATCAGGACACCATACCGCTGGTCGAGGCCTCGGCCGATCGGCTGCCCGCCTCTTTCCCCGTGCTGGAACAGTGGCGCGACTACCGGCGCCGGCTGGCGGTGCACGGTGCCCAGCGCGAGCCGCGCTGGTTCAACGCCTCCCGGCTGCTGGTGTTCTGGATGGGCGAAGAGGGGATCCGCCAGCCGACGGAGCACAAGCGGATGGCGCTCGACATCGAGACCTGGGGAGACTTCCTGCCGCTCAAGGAGGCGGGGGTCGACTTCTTCGCCGGCGGTTTTCTCGCCCGCCCGGAGCTGGTCAATCAGCGTGCCGCCCAGCCGGACATGAAGCTGGTGCAGGAGATACTGCAGCTGATCTGCCGCGAGGAGTTCTCCTTCGCCCGGGTAGCCACCCTGCTGGAGCAGGATGCCTGGTTGCCGGGGCAGTTGCTGAGCTATGTCAACGCCCCCGGTTTCGATCACGCCAGCCCCATCGTCTCGGTCACCCGGGCGCTCTCCTATCTGGGGGAGCAGGAAATCCGCAAGTTCGTGCTCATCTACGGGCTGGCCAGGGTCAGTCAGCACATGCCGGAGGCCTGCACCCGCATGGCCATCGCCCGCGGCCGCTTCTGCGAGCTGATCGCACTGAATGCGCTCGGCAAGGCGGCTGCCAGCTGGGCCTTTCTGGTAGGGTTGGTACTGGATGGCTCGCTGCTCTCCGAGCAGCTCAAGGCTCACCTGCCCAAGGACGTGAGGCGGGCGCTGGAGTCTCGCGAGGGGCCGCTGTTTCATCTGTTCCAGCTGGTGAAGAGCTATGAACAGGGGGATTGGCCCTTGCTGGCCCAGCTGGCACCTACTTATCAGCTGGAGCCCGCCAGACTGACGCCCATCTATTTTCAGGCACAAATGTGGGGGCAAGCGTTTCTCGCCACCTAGGTCGTGGCGAGCAAAGATGGCTCTGGCTAGAATGGGGGCCCTTTGTTCAGAGACAGACTCCGCACATGACCCTATCCGGATTTCAAGGCCTGGTATTTGACCTCGACGGCACCCTGGTGGACTCCATGCCGCTGCACCTCGCCGCCTGGGCGCACACGGCCCGCGAATTTGGCTTTTACTTCGATGCCGACTGGTTCTATGAGCTGGGCGGTATGCCGAGCCGCAAAATCGCCCTGCTGGTGGCCGAGCAGCAGCAGATCGCCCTGGATCCGCTCATCGTGACCCGCTGCAAGACCGAACACTACGTGGCCAACCTGCACAAGGCGACCGTTTTCCCGGCCATGCTGGAACTGGTTGAGCGCTACCATGGCCGCATCCCGATGGGGATCGGCACCGGCTCGCCCCGCATCAATGCCGAGGCCGTGCTGCGCAATACCGGGCTGGATCGCTACTTCCCCGTGGTGGTGACCGCCGATGACGTGGAGCTGCACAAACCGCATCCCGATACGTTTCTGCTGGTCGCTCGTCGGCTGGGGGTCGAGCCGGCAGGCTGTCTGGTATTCGAGGATACGGGGATCGGCGTGCAGGCCGGTCAGGCTGCGGGGATGCAGACCTGCATGGTCAGGGATGGCCGACCGGTCGACTTGCAGTATTGAAGGAAAGAGAGAGAAAACGGATGGGTCCACTCGGAGGAAGAGTGGAGCCCATTCTCATACGGGACAGACATGATACATGAGAATGGACTCGGTCACCCTTTGACGCAGCAATGGCGTCGGGGTGACCCAGGCAAGTGCATTACTGCTCGCTGCTACCGCCGCCCTGGTTGTCGTCATAACGACCGGGAGCGCCGTGGGGGCGCGGCGCCATGGAGACGCGGGGTTTGCGGGCACGCTGGATGCTGACCTGCGGCCGGCCGGAGTGCATGGCGATGGTGGAAATCTTGGCCTTGTAGACCAGCTGCTGGTTGCCGTGGGCATCGGTCAACAGCACGCTGTACTGGTCGAAACCGCTGATGGTCCCCTCCAGCTTGATGCCGCTCACCAGGAAGATGGCGACCTGACTGCGATTCTTGCGCAACCAGTTGAGGGCAGAATCTTGCCCGTTCCCGAGGGAGAAGGCTTGCTCAATCGTGGAGTAGCTTGGGGATTCAGTTGTCATAAATTATTGTCCCGCGGAAAAAAAGTGGCGTTTGATTGTGCTAAATGGTCACTTGCTTGTCAAAGTCATTCTCACACCTGACCCGGATGGTGCAACGACAGGGCTGGTCGGCGCGGGCCGCTGCTGTAATAATTGGCGGCTCTGGCCCCGTGGCGGGCCTCATGCTGGGGTTTCATCTTGCATCCGGTTTCACACCAACACCAACCCACCTATACCCATGACGCCACCGCGTGCGAAGAGTGCGACCTGCTGGTGCCGGCCACCACGCTGGCCGTGGGGGAGGCGAGCAGCTGCCCGCGTTGCGGTCACACCCTGAGCCGCCATCTGCCGGAGCAGGAGCGCAGGCCCATCGCCTACGGCTTTGCGGCCATCATCATGTTCGTGCTCTCCAACTCCTTTACCTTCATGTCCTTCTCCGCCAAGGGGGTGGGGCAGGAGATGACCTTTCTACAGTGCATCACCACCCTGGTGGATCAGGGCTATCTGTTCCTCGGGGCCGTGCTGAGCCTGACCCTGATCGGCCTGCCGCTGGTCTATATCGGTTCCATCATGCTGGTGCTGTGGCGGGTCGACAAGGATCTGCACAGCAACGCCCTGCGTTCCCTCGGCCGGCTGCTGTGCCGGATCAAGCCCTGGCTGATGGTGGATGTGTTCCTCATCGGGGTGCTTATCTCGCTGGTCAAGCTGATGGGGATGGCCGACATCAAGATGGGTCTGTCGTTCTGGGCGTTCGTCGGCTACACGGTGCTGCTGATCAAGATGATCTCGTCGCTGGACCGGATGTGGCTGTGGCAACGGCTGTTCGGGCCGAGCGAGCTGCACGGGCTGACAGTGGAGGATGACGAGGCCAGCGCCATGACCTCCGGCCTGGTGGGCTGCCACATCTGCGGCGCCCTGAGCGAGGCCGGAGCCGACAGTTGCAAACGGTGCGGCGATCATCTGCACAGCCGCAAACCGGGTGGGCTGAACCGGACCTGGGCGCTGCTCTTCACCTCGGTGATCCTCTACATCCCGGCCAACCTCTATCCCATCATGGACACCGTCTTCCTCGGGGATGACAGCCCCTCCACCATTCTCGGCGGGGTGGTGCTGCTGTGGGCCATGGGCTCCTATCCCATTGCCGCGGTGATTTTTTTCGCCAGCGTGGTGGTGCCGCTGGTCAAGATCCTGGCGCTGCTGTGGCTCTGCTACATGGTACAGCGCGGCCAGGGGGCATCGCCCCTTGGCAAGCTCAAGCTTTATCGCATGACTGAATTCGTGGGACGCTGGTCGATGATCGACGTCTTCGTGGTGGCCATTCTGGCGGGCCTGATCCGGCTCGACAACCTGATGACCATCTATCCGGGCCCTGCGGCCGTCGCTTTTGCGGGTGTGGTGCTGATCACCATGGTGGCTGCCATGAGCTTCGATTCCCGCCTGATCTGGGATTTACAACAAGGAGAACGCGAACGTGAGTGAGCGTAAGAAAAGGTGGAAACCCGGCTCTGATTTTCTGAGCTCGGCCGCCGCTATCTGGATGGTGCCGCTGCTGGCGCTGTTCATCGGGATCTGGATGCTGTTCCAGCACTGGTATTCACAAGGTCCCAGCTTCACCCTGACGGTGGCGACGGCCGAAGGCATAGTGGCGGGCAAGACGGTGATCCGCTCCCGCGAGGTGGAAGTGGGCCGCATCGAGGCGGTGGAGCTCAGCGAGGACTACAGCCATGCGGTGCTGAAGGCCCGTTTGACCAACGCCGCCGCTGGCATGCTCAAGAAGGACAGCCAGTTCTGGGTGGTCAAGCCCAGGGTCGGTCGGGAGGGGGTCTCCGGCCTCGGTACCCTGCTCTCCGGCGCCTACATCGAACTGGCACCCGGCAAGAAGGGCAAGGCGCGCGACGAGTATGCCATGCTGGACAAGCCGCCACTGGCCTCGCAGGACGCCAAGGGGCTGCGATTATCGCTGAGCAGCCGCGACACCCGGGCGCTCGGGGTCGGCTCGCCCATCAACTATCAGGGCTTCACCATCGGCCAGGTGGAAGAGGCGAAGTTCCTGCCCGAGAAGAGCGAGATGCAGTATCAGATCTTCATCAACGCCCCCTATGACGTGCTGGTGAGCAGCAACTCCCGCTTCTGGATGACCCCGGGTTTCGAGGTTTCCATGAGCAGCGAGGGGATGAAGGTGAAGATGGACTCGCTGGAGAGCCTGCTGGATGGCGGCATCACCATGGGGCTGCCGCCCGGCTGGGCGCCCGGCGAGCCGGTCAAGCAGATGGACGACTTCACCCTGTTCCAGGATCAGGCCAGCGTACTGGCCGGTAGCCTGGATCAGTTCATCGACTACGTGTTCCTGTTCGAGGACAGCGTCGGCGGCCTGCACCCGGGCGCGGCGGTGGAGTATCGCGGCATCCGGGTCGGCACCGTCATCTCGGCCCCCTATCTCATCGACGAGAAAGGGGTACAGATGTTCCAGAGCCGGCAGATCCCGGTACTGGCGCGGATCGAGGTGCAGCGCCTCTCCCACCGCTATGCCAACGCGGAGAAGGAGCAGTGGCGGGCGCTGTTCGGCCGGCAGTTCAAGGAGGGGCTGCGGGCGACGCTCAAGACCTCCAGCCTGCTGACCGGTGGCAAGGTGGTGGATCTGAACTTCTATCCGGATGCGCCCAAGTTCCAGCCCACCAAGCTGGCGGGCTATCAGGTGTTCCCGACCGTACAGGCCGGGCTGGATCAGATTGAGCGCAAGGTGAACCAGATCCTCGACAAGTTCGTCGACATGGACACCGCCAAGACGCTGAACCAGGTCAACCACACCCTGGTGACCCTGGAGCAGACCCTGAAGAACGTCAGTGCGGTGAGCGCCAATCTGGACAAGTTCACCGGTCAGAGCGCGACCCAGCAGTTGCCGGCGTCCCTCAACGACAGCCTGAAGCAGTTGCAGAGCACGCTGCAGGAGTACGATGCCAACTCCCAGACCAACCAGGATCTGCGGCAGTCGGTGCAGTCGCTCAACCAGTTGATGCGCGAGTTGCAGCCGCTGGTGCATTCGCTCAACGAGCAGCCGAGCTCGTTGATTTTCGATCGGGCTCGCCCCCGTGATCCCGAGCCCAAGCGAGGTCAATGATGAAGAAACAGATGATGGCGCTGGCCTTGCTGGGCCTGCTGGCGGGTTGCAGTTCTGCGCCGACGCAGCTGCACTACTACTCCCTCGACGCCGAGGCGCAGCAAGCGGCCGCGGTGGTGGCTCAGCCGCAGCACCAGCTGGTGCTCAAGCCGGTGTCCCTGTCCGGCCAGCTGGATCGGATGAGCCTGGTCTATCAGCTGGAGGGCAAGGAGCTGCACTTCGCCGAGTACCATCGCTGGGCGGGGTCGCTGGATGCCCAGCTCGATCAGCTGACTCTGAACGGCCTCTCCAGCCGCTTGCCGGGCTGGGTGGTGCGGCAGGACGGTGCCCGCAAGGGGCCGGTGCTGACTATTTCGGTGGAGCGCTTCCAGGGGCGCCACGACGGACGCGCCGTGCTGAGCGGCCGCTGGCGCCTGCTGACCGAAGAGGGCACTGTACTGCGTGACGTCCCCTTCCAGCAGGTGCGGGTGTTGCCGGCCGATGGTTACGGCACTCTGGTGAGCGAGCTGGGAGCTGGCTGGCAGCAACTGCTCGACCAGATTGCGGCAGAGGTGCGCAAGGGCGCCTGACGCTGTGCTTATGCACGACCCAAAATGAAACGGGAGGCCTTGGCCTCCCGTTTTTTCATTCGTGGCCGTCAGCCACGCTTGAGGATCACTGCTGAACTTCCGAGATCCCTTCGACCTTGACCTCAACCCGGCGATCCGGGGCCAGGCAGACGATCAGCTCTTTCTTGGACTTGCTGGTGCAGCTGTCGCCGGTGACCGGATTGCCCTTGCCGCGACCTTCCACGTTGACCTTGCCTGCCGGCAGGCCCTTGCCGACCAGATAGTCGGCGACGGTCCGGGCGCGCTGCTCGGAGAGCTTCTGGTTGTAGGCATCGGAGCCGATGCGGTCGGTATAGCCGATCACGGTGGCGACGCCATCCTTGGGTCTGGCCTGCTCAATCTGGCTGTAGAGGTTATCCAGCGCCTGGCCGGCGGCCGGTTTGAGGGTGGCCTTGTTGAAGTCGAACAGCACGTCCGAGCTCAGGGTGAACTGTTTGTCGACCACCACCGGCTCGGGCGCCGGGGCCGGCACCGGTGCGGCCACCACGGGGGCTACCTGACCGAAGCGATAGACCACGCCGACCGCCAGCAGACCGTTGTCGAGTTCGGCCCCGGTCTTGTCGAGTGCCTTGTCGCCGAGCGGGGTGGTGTATTGGTATTCGAGACGGGCGGCCCAGTCGCGGTTGAAGGCGTATTCGGCGCCCAGGGCACCGACGAAGGCGGCGCCGTTGTCATTGTCCAGCTGCTTGCTGTCGGTCCAGGCGTAGGCGCCACCCAGGCGGGTATAGAGATCCAGGCTCTCGCTGACCGGCAGGCCGATCTTCATGGTGAGCTGGGCCAGCTGGGCCTTGATCTCGTCCCGGCTGATGTCGGTGGGGACCAGCTTGTCGGTCGCCGTGTACTTGTATTTGCCGAGCCAGTCATAACCGAGCTCGACACCGAGGTTCTGGTTGATTTGATAGCCGAGGAAGGCGCCGGCGCCGACGTCATTCTTGTCTTCTTCGCTGATGGCGTAGTTGTCCTTGATGTCCTGGTTGTGATCGACGCCATAGAAGTTGGACCAACCCAGCTTGGCACCGCCATACCAGGTATTGTCTTGTCCGGCTGCCTGGGCGTTGGCCGTAAGCAAGCCTGAAACCAGCAAGGTAATCAGTGTTTTATTCATGTTGAGCCTCTGCAATTTCATATTGTCGGGGGGAGGTTGACAGGGTCGCCTCTCCTTATGGGTCGGGGCTTATAGCATAGCCACAACAGATTAAGGGTAGTCGCTTTAAGCAGGTTCTCAACCAACTGATATAAAACATAATGTGATTACCATTGCCGCAATTTGCCGCGGGGATTTGCGCTCTGGCGAGGGAGCGCAATAGTTAACCGAGGCGGATTTGCTGCGAGGTGGGCATGAACATCAGATGGATATGGCTGTGCTGGGCATTGTGGCTGGCGCCGGGCTGGGCGGCCGAGACCCTGCAGGTGGTGACCGAGGACTATGCGCCCTACAACTATCTGGAGGAGGCTGACGTCAAAGGGCTGGGCACCGAGGTGGTGGAGGCCATGCTGGAGCAGGCCGGCTTCGAATATACGCTGGACATCTACCCCTGGGCGCGGGCCATCTCGCTGGCGCGCAACCGCCCCAACGTGCTCATCTACAGTATCAGCCGCTTCCCCGAGCGCGAGGCGCAGTTCCAGTGGATCGGGGCGATAGCGCAGATCAATTTTCACGTCTTCGCCCTGGCCAAGCGGGACGACATCAAGCCGTTCAGCCAGCTGTCGCAGGCACGGGCCTGGTCCATCGGTACGGTGCGCAACGACGCGCTGGAGCAGTACCTGATCAGTCGCAAGTTCTCCAACCTGCAACGCAACAACAACCACGAGGCCAACATGCTCAAACTGCTGATGGGGCGCATCGATCTCTGGCCGGTCTCGCAGGAGACGGCCAACTACTATGCTCGCCAGGCGGGCTATGGGCCGGAGGCCCTCAAGATAGTGCACGACATCGAGGATTTTACCGGGGGCGATCTGTACGTGGCGGCGAGTCTGAAGACGCCGCCCGAGGTGATCAAGCGACTGCAGGAGGCGCTGGCCACCATCAAGCAGAACGGCATCTACGACGGCATCGTCAAGCGCTACCGCTGAGCGGTGGGCCCGCCGGGGCTGCACAACAAAAAGGGCCGACTGTCGTCGGCCCTTTTTCATCAGTGGGCGAGGAACTCGTATTGAGCCTCGATGAAGGCTCCGGCCCGCTCGCTCAGGGCGGCGTGTACGACGGTGGTGGGGTGCACCTGATCCCAGAACATCTTGCCTTCGCAGTCGAGGGCGCTGGCACTGCGCCGTACCATGGGGCTGGCAACGGCCTGGGCCAGCAGCGGGTTGCCGGCGATGGCGAGCCGCTCCTGCGGGTTGAAGGCGGAGAGGCTGCTGTCGCTGGCGACGCTGGCTGCACTGCGGGAGGCAAACGGCTTCCACACATAGCCGCCGCCGTAGCAGGCGTTCTCGGTGTCGCTCAGACCGAAGTTCTGCGGCTCGCGCAGCATCTCGGCGAACTGCTTGTCGATCTCGAACAGCTTGACGATGCCGGTGGGGGCCAGCTGGCGTGCCAGGTTCAGCAGCAGCTGGTTGTGGTAGGCGGAGACATGGCTGGCCGCCTCGACCACTTTCTGGCTGCGGGCCGAGGGGTTCTGGCCCAGATCCGGCAGGTTGAACAACAGAATCTGCTTGGCGCCGTTCAATACCATGCGGTTGGCCGCATCGCTGATGGCGTCGCGCACCCGCTTGGCATCCTGCTCGGTGTTCCAGCCATAGGCCAGGTAATCGTTGGCACCGACCCAGAGGATCACCAGATCATCGGGCTTGAAGCTGTCCTTTTGCAGGAACTGGGTCACCTCGTAATCCAGGTTGTTGATGACCTGATACTTGGGATTCCAGGAGATCTTGTTGTAGGCCACCGCGGTGGCGCCCCCTTCCGCCTCGTTGGCGATGGTCAGCCCCGGGAACTGCTGGGTCAGCTGTTCCAGCCAGACCGGCCCGTTGGAGAAGCGGCCCTGATAGTAGGGGGGGCTGGAGGGGAGGTAACCGCGCATCTTGCTGTACATCTTGCCGGTATCGGAGAGGCTGTCGCCAAACATCACGATCCGGGAGAAGGCGGGGCGACTGTCGGCTGCCTGAACTGTCAGCGCGAAGAGTCCCAATAAACACACAAACCATTTCTTCATCTTGTTGTTCTCATTGGTTGGAAGCAGGTGGTGCCTGCAGACTGTTCCTCGATAGGCAAAGGTGCTGGGAAGCTGTTTTGCCATCTTGCAGGGTATCTAGCCGAATTTAATTTCGCAGTATGCGATATGGATTAAATCGATTACGGTCACACCGCTGTCCCCCAGATGGGGAGGCTTCACGTTTGTTTCACGCACCGGCCGGCACACTGCTCCCGTACCCAATGACAGGAGCATGAAATGAACAAGGCAAGCGTAATCGGTCTGTTGACCCTGATGTCCATCTCTTCTTTCGCCATGGCGGCCTATACCGGCCCGCAGGAGCAGAACAAGGTGTCCGTCGCGCAGTTGAAGGATCTGGCCGATGACAGCTGGGCCACCCTGGAAGGGAAGCTGGTCAAGCACCTGGGCGGCGAGAACTACATGTTCCGCGACGCCAGTGGCGAGGTGGAAGTGGAAGTGGATCAGGATGTGTGGCGTGGCACCGAGGTGGGCCCGGACGATCTGATCCGCATCCGTGGCGAGGTGGACCACAGCTGGAACAAGACCGAAGTAGAGGTGGAGAGCCTGGAGAAGGTGGGCGCCGCCCCGCAGAGCAAGGGCGGTTTCATCGCCAAGTAAGGCCTGAACCCCTACGCCAGACGTAACAAGGGCGCCTCCATGGAGGCGCCCTTTTGCTGTTGATCTGCTTAGCCGGTGCGGGCCAGCGTGCGCTTGAAGCCCTTCTCGGCCTGATTGACCTTGTAGAGATAGCGCCTGGCTTCCGCCTTGGGGTGCTGTTCGGTCAGGATCTGGTATACCGCCTCGGGCGAGAGCTGGTTGATCATGCCGGGCGCCGCCTTGCGGTCGCTGGAGAAGGTGTTGAGCACCCCGCCGGCGCCGCCGTTGTAGGCGGAGATGACGGCGTAGCGGCGCGAGCGCGGATCCTGGATATCCACCAGATAGACGGTCTGCAGCAGGTGCAGGTAGGCGGTCCCGACGTCGATGTTGTAGGCCGGGTTGAACAGGTCCTCCCGGGTCGGCTGGCCGCTCTTGCCCTTGACCCGCACGTAGACGTCCCGCCCGGCGGTGGCCGGGATCACCTGCATCAGGCCGTAGGCGTTGGCATGGCTGACCGCATAGGGGTTGAAGCTGCTCTCGGTCTTGATCACCGCGTAGATCAGGCTCTCGGCCACCCCGTACTTGCGGGAGGCTTCCCGGATCAGGCTGGCGTACTTGTAGCCCCGTCTATCCTCGTGGTTGGCCACCATGGGGATGTCAACGAAGAAGATGGTGCGAATGCCCAGGGTGCGCTTCTTCATCGCCGTGTTGAGCAGGTAGTCGGCATAGCGCTCGGCGCGCCAGTCGAAGCGGATCGGCTGGCCCTGGTTGTCCAGCACCTGGCCGTAAAGGAAGGGCTCGCCGCCGGGCAGGATCTCGGCGTCGGAGTAAAGATCCACTTCCGCCGGATCGTCCGGGGTGAGCAGGGTCTCGATGATGGCGCGGCGCAGGTGGGACCGCGGGTCGATGCCGGAGACGGTCTCGACCATGATGTGGCCGCTGGAGAAGTCGATGTGGGCCCGGCTCTTGTACTGATCCGTGTATTTGACGTAGTCAAACTTGCCCGCAAACAGCGCCTCACGCCCCCATATCTCGTTCACATTGTGGGAGAGCGCGCTGATCATGTGTTCGAAACCGCGGATGTCCTTGCCGTTGACGAGATCGTCATCCTCGTTGCCATTGGGCTTGGGGGAGGATGAGCAGGCAGAGAGAAACAGCAGGGTGCACAGCAGCCAGAAAATTCGGCCCATAGAGTCCTCAAACTGGGCGGCGGGCCGCCCGTCACTTCCGTCGTTGCCGTGAGTCGGCGGGGCCGGCCTGCGCAGGCCGGCCCCGTTCACGGATTATTTGCTGGGCGGGGTATAACCGTCGATGGCCACTTCACCCGCTTCGAACAGGTAGTTCACCATCTCTTTCTCCAGCAGCTGGCGATGCTCGAGGTTCATCATGTTCAACTTCTTCTCGTTGATCAGCATCACCTGCTTCTTCTGCCACTCGGTCCAGGCTTCCTTGCTGATGTTGTCAAAAATGCGCTTGCCGAGTTCACCGGGGTAGAGCTGGAAATCGAGACCCGGGCCCTCTTTTTTCAGGCGCTGGCAAAATACGGTACGGCTCATGTTGACCTCTATGGTTGTAAGTCCGGATAGGCGAGCAGACGGGCCGTGGCGGCCGCCAGACCCACCTCTGCAGGATGGCGTAAGTTATACCAGAGTCGGTTATCCGCTTCCATGAGCAGGGGGGCCGGCGGCGCGTCGGTTTCGACCAGCATGGGCCGGATATCGAGGTGAAAGTGGCTGAAAGTATGGCGAAAACCGGCCAGTTCACGGGGTTCTCTGCCGGTCAGGCCGAGCCGCTGCAACAGTCCTGCCACTTCGGCGTCCGACTCCACCTGGGGGAAGCAGTAGAGCCCGCCCCAGATCCCTTGCGGCGGCCGCTTCTCCAGCAGCAGCTGATCGCCGTGGCGGATGAGCAGCATGATGCCGGTACGGGCCGGGATGCTCTTCTTGGGCTTGCTGTGGGGGTAGGCGGTGGGGTTGCCCTGCGACAGCCCCTGGCAATCCTCCCGCACCGGGCAGCGCTCGCAAGCGGGCTTGCTGCGGGTGCAGACGGTGGCCCCCATGTCCATCATGGCCTGGTTGTAGTGGGCCACCCCGAGCTTGGGGGTGAGGCGGGTGGCCAGCTCCCACAGATCGTTCTCCACCTGCTTCTGGCCGGGCCAGCCGGGCAGGGCCAGCCAGCGGGTGAGTACCCGCTTCACGTTGCCATCGAGAATGGCGTGGGGCTGGCCAAGGGAGAGGGAGAGCACGGCACCCGCGGTGGAGCGGCCGATCCCCGGCAGCGCCATCACCTCCTCCAGCCGCTCCGGGAAGAGTCCACCATGGAGGTCGCGGATCTGCTGGGCCGCCTTGTGCAGGTTGCGGGCGCGAGCGTAATAGCCGAGCCCGGTCCAGTGGTGCAGCACCTCGTCGACGGGGGCGTCGGCCAGTGCCAGCACGTCGGGAAAGCGGGCCATGAAGCGCTGATAGTAGGGAATGACCGTAGCGACCTGGGTCTGCTGCAGCATGATTTCCGAGACCCAGACCCGGTAGGGGGTCTTCTCCTGTTGCCAGGGCAGGGTCTTGCGGCCGTGGAGCTGATACCAGTCCAGGATCCTGGTGGCGAAGGTCGCGTTATCTGAGTTGTTCACATTATGCTCATATTATTGATTTAAAACTAAATTGACTAACGTGTAGCGGTCTTGGCGCTGATACCAGTGCAGCGCCCGGTTGGCGAAGGTGGTGTTGTTCGGATTGCTCACGTTGTTCTCATGTTATTGATTAAAAAGGGGAGCTCTCAGGCTCCCTCTTGAAATGGTGGCCAGCCTCGGGCTGGCAGGGGCGCGCTTCAGCCGCGCCAGTCCTGCAGCGCCTTGAGGCTGACGTTCTGGCCGCCCACCTGCAGGATGATGTAATCCTGGGCGATGGCGAGCAGGGTGACGCCGGGGGCGACCTCGCTGCCTTCCCGGTAGGTGCGCCCGTTCAGGGTCACGGCCCGGTTGGCCGGGTTGGAGGAGAAGACGTGGGCACCGTAGGCCAGCGGCGGCACCTGCTGGCGGAGCGCCTGCGGCAGGGCGCTGAGCGGCGTGGCCTGCAATTCTTCCGGCACCTGTGGTGGCGCGCTCTGCTGCAACGGGGTGTTGTTGAGGGCATTGAGAATGCGCTCGGCCAGCCCCTGGCTGCTGTCGGCGGGCGCCGGTGCGGGTTGGGCATCGGTTTTGGGGATGACCACGGGTTCGGGCGGCGGCGGTGGCAGCGGACGGGTGATCATCGGCCTGGGCTCGACCCGCACGAAGGGCGGCGTCACCACCTCTTTCACCTCCACCGTCTTCTCGATGGGGCGGTTGTTGAGCAGGTGCCAGCCGTAGTTGGCGGCGGCCCCCATCACCAGCGCCAGCGGGGCCAGCAGCCACCAGATCCAGCGCCTGGGTTGTTCCTCTTCCTGGCTGACCGGCAGCCCCATCGCCGGGATGTGCGGGGTGAACTGGGGCTGGTCGGCCCGCCGCAGCGCCTTGAGCAGGGTGGACATCAGGAAGCCTCCTCCGACAGTGTGTTGATGGCATCGTCATCCTCTGCCGGATCCAGCTTGGCCGGCTTGCTGGCCCGCTGGGCTGGGTCTTCCAGCTTCGGCATGGGTTCGCCAGCCATCACGTTGAGGCGCAGCAGGGTGTTGCTGCCGGCGATGCCGTCCGGGTTCAGCCCCTGAGCGCGCTGGAACTGCTGCAGCTTGGTCTTGAGCTCGGCATCGAAGCGGCGGACCTTGCGATCCGGCTGCTGCAGGGCCCGGCTGAGGGCGTTGTCGAGCCACTGCACCTGGCTGGGGCCGGCGTTGTTGCCGATCAGGGTGACACCCCCCTTGGGCATGCGCCACAGCAGGGTGTAGCTGCCGCCCCAGTAATCGCTCAGCCACTGTCTGTCCACCTGCCAGCTCTGGTTGCCGATGAGCAGGTTGGCCTTGTCGGGCCCGAGATTGACCAGGGTGGCGTAATAGGTGCCGCCGGTCTCGTCGGTCAGGCTTACGAGGGCGGGATACTGCAGGGCCTGCAGATCGGCCAGGGAGGCCTCGCCCTCCTGGCAGCGCAGGCCGGCACGCGGCGCGTTGTCGCAGGTCGCCTCTTCCAGCTCGGTCTGGTAGCCCCACACCTTGTAGAGATTCTGCATGGCGCTGTCCGGTTCCAGCGCCTGATTGATGGCGCGGGTCAGCTGCTCCTGCTGCTCCGGGGTGTCGTCCACCTTGACCGGCACCTCCACCGTGACTACCGGGCGGGTCGGGAAGAAACCGAAGAACTGCCAGCCCCACCAGCCGGTGGCCACCAGCAAGGCACCGACCAGCGCCACCATCAAGCCGGACTGCCAGGTGCCCTCGTCACGGATGCCGCTCACCTCGAAGGCCGCCAGGCTGATGTCGCCGTGCACTATCTTGTGGCTGCCGCGGGCGAAGGCGGCGATCAGGGCGCGGTCGCAGATGAGGTTGATGAGGCGCGGGATACCGCCGGAGAGGCGGTGCAGGGTCTGGATCGCTTTGGGGGTGAAGATGGGTTGCACGCAGCCGGCCACCTGCAGACGAAAGCGGACGTAGGCGTCCACGTCCTGGCAGGAGAGTGGCAGCAGGTGGTAGCGGGCGGTGATGCGCTGGGCCAGCTGGCGCAGCAGGGGCTGGCGCAGCATCTGCTGCAGCTCGGGCTGGCCGATAAGCACCACCTGCAGCAGCTTCTTCTCGTCGGTCTCCAGGTTGGTGAGCAGGCGCAACTGTTCCAGCACGCCGGGCAGCAGGTGCTGGGCTTCGTCCACCAGCACCACGCTGCGCTTGCCAGCTGCCAGATTGGCCAGCAGGTGATCGCGAATGAGGTCGAACAGCTGCTTGAGGCCGGCATCCTGGCCATAGGCCAGCTGGAATTCGTCGCAGATGGCCGCCAGCAGATCTCGTTCGGTCAGGGATGGATTGAGGATGTAGGCGATCTCGGTCTCGGCCGGCAACTGCTGCAACAGGCAGCGGGAGACGGTGGTCTTGCCGGTGCCCACTTCCCCGGTCAGCAGCACGAAGCCGCCCCCATCCTGCAACCCGTAGTTGAGGTGGGCGAGGGCTTCCCCGTGGCGTTCACTCATGTAGAGGTATTTGGGATTGGGCGAGATGGAGAACGGGTGCTCCGACAGACCGAAGAACTGTGTGTACATAAGGATCCATTCCGTTGTTATGGGCGGCAGGTTAAAGCCTCCCCAAAGGGATGTCAAAGACCCGGATGCCATAAGGGGGGCCAGCGCGCACCCTGATTTGTCGGCGGGAGAAAGGGTGCTGCCGGGTTGGCTGGCGAGGCGGGTGGCGAGGGGCGTTTTGCCTCTCATGGGGCCGTCATCGGCTCGTTCCCGCCAATGGGGGATGGGGGCAGCCATAGTCTCCACCGGCCAAACCGGTATAATCGGGACAGGTTTATCAAGGGAGACACAGCTTGCAGACTTATCTGGTTGGGGGCGCGGTGCGGGATCGCCTGCTGGGATTGCCGCAGGGCGACAGGGATCACCTGGTGGTCGGGGCGACCGTGGAACAGATGCTGGCACTGGGCTTTACCCAGGTGGGCCGCGATTTTCCCGTGTTCCTGCACCCCAAGACCCAGCAGGAGTATGCGCTGGCCCGCACCGAGCGCAAGCAGGGGCGCGGTTATACCGGCTTCGTCTGCCACGCCTCGCCGGAGGTGACGCTGGAGCAGGATCTGCTGCGCCGTGATCTCACCGTCAACGCCATCGCCGAGGATGAGGCGGGGCAACTGCACGATCCCTATGGCGGCATCGAGGATCTGAAGCAACGGCTGCTGCGCCACGTCTCCCCCGCCTTTGCCGAAGATCCGCTGCGCATTTTGCGGGTGGCCCGCTTCGCCGCCCGTTTCCACGCCCAGGGTTTCGTGGTGGCCCCCGAGACGCTGGCGCTGATGCGCGAGATGACCGAGGCCGGCGAGCTGGCCCACCTGACCCCGGAGCGGGTCTGGAAGGAGCTGGAGAAGGTGCTGCTGGGACCGACCCCGCAGGTGTTCTTCGAGGTGCTGCGCGAGTGCGGCGCCCTGGCGGCCCTGTTCCCCGAGCTGGATGCCCTGTTCGGGGTGCCTGCCCCCGCCAAGTGGCACCCGGAGATCGATACCGGCATCCACACCATGATGGTGCTGGCACATGCCTGTCGGCTTTCGCCCGAACTGGCGGTGCGCTTCGCGGCGCTGTGCCACGACTTTGGTAAGGGGCTGACCCCGCCGGAGTTCTGGCCGAGCCACCACGGCCACGGCCAGAAGGGCTTGCCGCTGATCCGCGATTTCTGCGAGCGGTTCCGGGTACCGAACGAGTGCCGCGATCTGGCGCTGCTGGTGAGCGACCTGCACACCCATATCCATATCGCCTTCGAGCTCAAGCCGGCGACCCTGCTCAAGGTGTTCGACAAAGCCGATGCCTGGCGCAGGCCGGAGCGCTTCGCCCAGCTGCTGGACGCCTGCCGTGCCGACTTCCACGGCCGCACCGGCTTCGAGGAGCGGGTCTATGCCGAGCCCGATTATGTGGCGCAGGCGCTGGCGGCGGCCCAGGCCGTGCCGGTGAAGGAGATAGTGGCGGCCGGGTTCAAGGGGGAGGCTATTCGCGAACAGCTGGCCAAGCGGCGGCTCGATGCCATCAGCCGGGTGCGCGACGAGTGGACTTTCCTCGAGGATTGACGAGGTATAGAGACGAGACATGGACAAAAAAGCCCGGGTCACTGACCCGGGCTTTTTCATTGCAGCGTCTGCACGGCAGGCGGCTATTCACCGAGGCCGAAGCGCCCCTGTACGGGGTCGTAGTAGTAAGCCTCATAGTTGAAGTCGATCCCCTCGATGTAGGGATTCTCCAGCCGAAACAGCCGGCGGGTATGGAGGTGGGCGAAGCTCAGGGAGGGTTTGAAGGTATTCAGCCAGAGCGCCTGCAGGGAGCCGTCGCGCCAGGCGGCCTTGAGCCCCTGCAGCACCCGTTCGATGGCCTGTTGGTTGCTGTTGTGGGTGAAGAAGACCCTGGGCAGCGGATAGTAGAGCGCCACATTCTCATCTATCACCAGTCCGGGTACGTCACTGTGATTCAGTTTCTCCTGGGGCAACTCGTTGATCCCGCGGCAGAAGAGCGCGAAACGGCCGCGTGCCACCATCTTGAACAGCTGCTCGTAGCCCTCTACCTCCTGCACCTTGAAACCGGCCCGCTGCAGGATCTGCACGTCGAGCCAGCCCTTGCCCTGACCAATGTCGAAGCGCTTGAGCCCCTCCAGGCTGGTCACTCCGGCGACGGCGCTCTGCTGCTCAGGGCTGACGAAGCAGATGCGGTAGCTGACGATGCCGAGGTGGATGGGAAAGCGCACGTAGTCGATGCCGCTCATGTCCCGGTCGGAGCGGTAACTGTCCATGGCGAACAGGTTGGGGTAGTCATTGAAGCGCAGGCTGACCCACATCCGGGCCAAGGTCATGGGGGGCGCGGCCTGCATCCGGTAGTCGCCATGGCTGGCGCGGGTCTTCTCCAGCGCCAGGTGCAGCAGCTCGCGATCATAGGTGCTTCTGGGATCATGCTCGCTCTCCGGACTCATGTAGGTGAACAGGGTCGGGCTGGCCAGCACGGGCAGGGCCAGCAGCAGGGCAAGCAGCGGGGTCCAGTGCATCATGAGCTCCTGTGAAAGGCTGAGACTCCTCTGAGTGTAGTGGCTCTCCCCGGCGGCGAGCGGGGAGCCGCCGGAGTCACTGCTTGCCGCTGGCCGGCTCGCCGGGCCCGAAGCGCTGGGTGAGGGGATCGTAAAGATAGGGCTGGTAATCGAAGTCGAGCCCCTGCAGCAAGGGGTTGTCCAGCCTGAACAGCAGCCGCTGGTCCAGCCTGGCAAAATCCAGCGCCGGCTTGAAGGTCTTGAGCCAGAGCGCCTGCAGGGAGCCATCCTGCCAGGCCAGTTGCAGGCCGGCCCGAACCCGGCGCAGGGCGTGCTGGTTGTCCTTGTGGCTGTAGAAGAGGTGGATGAAGGGGTAGTAGAGCGCCAGATGCTGGTCGACCGTCAATTGCCCCAGATCCCGGTGCGTATCCAGTTCGGTCAGCAGCTCGTTGGCCCCCCGGCAGAACAGATCCACCCGGCCGCGCACCACCAGCTTGAACAGCCGCTCGTAGCCCTCCACCTCCTGCACCTTGAAGCCGGCCCTGCGCAGTATCTCGGCATCCTGCCAGCCGCGGCCCTGGCCATGGCTGAACTGCTGCAGCTCGTGCAGGGTGCGCACCTGGGCCACGGCTTGCTGCTGCTTGGGGCTGACGAAGCAGATGCGATAGCCGAGGATGCCGAGATCCACCGGAAAGCGGACGTAGTCGAGATCGTGGCTCCCCTCCGGGCGCGGGAAGCTGTCGATGGCTAGCAGGTTGGGGTAGAGGTTGTACTGCAGCACCTGACGCAGCCGGGTTCGGCTCATGGGCGGGGCCGGTCGCAGCTCGTAGTCGCCGAAGCTGTCGCGGGTCTTCTCCAGCGCCAGTTGCAGCAGCTGCTGGCCGTAGAGGGTGCGCAGGTCCCGCTCACTCTCCGGGCTGACGTGGGTCACTATGTCCAGGGCCGGCAGAAGGGGGGAGAAGAACAGGCTGCCGGCCAGCAGCCCGAGGATCATCACTCTGTGGTTCATCATACCGCTCACTGCTGTCACATTGAGTTGAGTGTAGCGGCTGTGGCGCCAAGGTTGGGGGCCTGGGCCCGGGAAACCCGGCTTTTACCGGCGCGCGGGTTACCAGAACAGTTGGCCGAGCAGGGGGGCCAGCAGCACGGTCACCATGCCGGCGATCATCATCACCATGCTGGAGACCACTCCCTCTTCATTACCCATCTGATAGGCCTTGGCGGTGCCGGCGCCGTGGGCCGAGGCACCAAACCCCGCCCCCTTACCGAGTCGGCTGCGAATGGCCAGCAGGGTGAGCACGCTTTCACCGACCGCCATGCCGATGACGCCGGTCAGCACCACGAACAGGGCGGTGAGATCGGTCTGGCCGCCGATGGCGCGGGTCGCCTCCACCGCAAACGGGGTGGTAATGGAGCGCATCGCCAGACTGCGCTGCAGCATGTCGGAGAGATCGAGCCAGCGGGCCAGCAGCACGGTACTGCCCACCGCCATCACCACCGAGGCGACCACTCCCACCGACAGCGACAACCAGTGGCGGCGAATGAGCTGGCGGTTCTCGTAGACCGGCACCGCGAAGGCGACGGTGGCCGGCCCCAGCAGCCACAGTAGCCAGTGGGATTCGGCCATGTAGTCCTGATAGGGGATGTGGAACAGCATCACCACCGCCACCAGCAGGGTGGGGGCCAGCAGCAGCGGCATCAGGGGCAGGATGCGTTTCTTGCCGTAGAGCCACTTGCTGGCGTAGTAGAACAGCAGGGTGAGGGCGAAGCAGAGCAGGCCGAGCAAGGTATCAGACATGACGACGACTCCGGCGGGCCAGTTTCAACTCGAGGCGATAGACCCGGTCCACCACCAGTGCCGTGGTGCCGAGCACCAGTATGGTGCTGAGCAGCAGCACCACCATGATGCGCCACCCCTCCTGCAGCAGCAGATCCTGATAGTTGACCACCGCCACCACCGCCGGCACGAAGAACAGCAGCATCTCGGCCAGCAACCAGCGGGCACCGGCGCTGAACCAGTGGGTCTTGACCACGCCGAGCAGGATCAACGCCAGCAGTGCCAGCATGCCGGTGAGGTTGGCAGGCAGCGGCAGATGAAAGGTACGTACCGCCAGATCCGACAGCAGCCAGATGGCGGCCAGCAGGGCGATTTGGAAGGGGGTCTGGAACCAGCGAATGCAGAGGGCTTTCATGATCTAGGTCTTTCTGTGAACTTGCTCACAGTATAGAGAGAGGTCAAACCTGCAAAAAATGAATTTAAATTATCAAAATCATGCAAAATAGGCATGATCAGGTTTTGCCGTCCGCCAGGAGAGAGCCATGGACATCCGCGCCCTGCGTTACTTTGTCGAACTGGTGCGGGAACAGAGTTTCACCCGCGCCTCCGAGAAGCTGTTCGTCACCCAGCCCACCATCAGCAAGATGATCCGCAACATGGAGGAGGAGCTGGGCCAGCCGCTGTTGAGCCGAGCGGGACGCCGCTTCACCCTGACCGACAGCGGCCGGGTGCTGTTCAACCGGGCCCAGACCATCCTGGCCGAGATGCAGCAGCTGGAGGCGGAACTCGCCGATCTGCAGAGCCTGCAATTCGGCCGGCTGGCGCTTGGCATTCCGCCCATGGTGGGCCACGTCTATGCCGATCTGATCCGCGCCTACCGCAGTCGCTACCCCAAGGTCGAGCTCTCCATCGTCGAGTACGGCGGCAGGCGCATCGAGCAGGCGGTGCTGGAAGGGGAGCTGGATCTCGCCATCACCATGCTGCCGACCAAAGAGGGGGGCGCCCTCAGTGCGCTGGAGCTGGACCAGTACCCGATCCAGGTGGTGCTGCCCGACCTGCCGCGCTGGCGCGATAGCTCTGAAATCCGGCTGGAGGCGCTCTGCGACGAGCCCTTCTTGCTCTACACCCAGGCCTTCACCCTGAGCGAGCGGCTGGAGCAGGCGTGCCGAGCGGCCGGCTTCGAGCCCCAGGTGGCGGCACGCAGCAGCCAGTGGGACTTTCTCACCGCCATGGTGCGCAGCGGCATGGGGGTCGCCTTTTTGCCCGAGCCCATCTGCCGGCGGCTGGCGCCGGACGGGCTGGTGTTGCGACCGCTGGTGCCCGAGCTGAGCTGGCGGCTCGGGGTGATCTGGCCGAGCGAGCGCTACCTCTCTCGTACCGCCGAGGCCTGGCTGGCGCTCTGCCGCGAGCAGGGGCAAACCGACCCCCAAGGCTGAGCGGGCGGGCCGCCTTCAGCCGCTTGCCAGCAGGCTGCCCAGCTGGCGGCAGAGACGGCGCAGGGCCTGGTTGTCGAGGGAGGCAAAGCCGAGCAGCCACCCCTCCTGCGTCGGCGGGCCCAGGTAGAACTGGCCGAGGGGGCGTAGCCCCAACCCCTGTGCGTTGGCGGCTTCTGTCCAGCGCGCCTCGCCGCCGGGGGGCAGCAGCACGGCGCACTGCAGGCCGGCCCCGCTGTGGATGGGGGTGAGGGCGGGGCAGTGGCTGGCCAGCTCGGCCAGCAGCAGGTCGCGGCGGCTCTGATAGACCAGCCGGCTCTGGCGCAGGTGGGTGGCGAAGTGGCCGGCGCGGATGAAGTCGGCGGTCACCGCCTGCAGCAGCTGGTTGCTGTGGCCATCGACCGCGGCCCTGGCCCGACAGAAGGACTCCATCAGCGGCCTGGGCAGTACCAGGTAGGCGAGGCGCAGCGAACCGAACAACACCTTGCTGAAGGTGCCCACGTAGAGCACCCGTCCCTGACTATCCAGCCCCTGCAGGGCGGGGAGCGGCCGCTGATCGTACTGGTACTCGCCGTCGTAGTCGTCCTCCAGGATCCAGGCGCTGTGCCGCTCGGCCTCGGCCAGCAGCGCCATCCGCCGCGGCAGGCTCATGGGCACGCCGAGAGGATACTGGTGGGCGGGCGTGGTGTAGATGAGCCGTGGTGCCGGGTGTTCCCCCTGTGGGTTGAGCCCCTCTCCATCCACCGGCACCGGGTGCACCCGGGCGCCGGCACTCTCCATGGCGGTGCGGGCCCCGGGGTAGACGGGATCCTCCACCCAGACGGTATCGCCGGCATCGATCAGCAGCTGGGTTGCCAGCAGGATCCCCTGCTGGGAGCTGGTGAGGATCAGGATCTGGTCCGGCTCGCACACCACGCCGCGCGATTGCACCAGATAGCTGCTGATGGCGCCCACGCAGCGCCTCCAGCCCCTGCGGCTCCCCGTAATTCATCCAGTCGCCGGCGTGCCGGCGCCACTGCTGCTGCATCAACCGGCCCCACAGAACCTGCGGGAAGAGGCGGGGATCCGGCTGACTGGAGGCAAAGGAGCGGCCCACCTCGGGCACGTCGTGACAGGCGCCGCTGTCGGCCATCTCCTGACCTCGGCGCGACAGACCGGCCGCCGACTGGGGCGGGCGCGGAGTCGGGGAGACCGCGGCCAGCGCCACGAAGCTGCCGGCCCCCACCTTGCGCACCAGATAGCCCTCCGCTTCCAGCCGGCCATAGGCCAGCTCCACCGTACTGCGGGAGACCCCCAGATCGGCGGCCAGCATGCGGCTGGCGGGCAGCCGGCTGTGTTGGGGCAGGTGGCCAGCCAGCATGGCCGAGCGCAGGGTGCGGACCAGCTGTTCGTGCAGCGGCAGATCGCTGGCTTGCTGGGTGGCAAACAGGGTGGGCAGGGCAGGCATGGGGATCTCCCGGGCGCTAATTGGTCTGCTCATATTGGCAAAATTGGTCGGCGTGGCAAGGCCATTATGTCGCTACATTGAGGCTCAAGGTTCGGGATTCACAACTATTGGCAATGAAAGGAGTCTGCATGTCGCAATACGGCGCCACCATCAGCTGGCAGCGCGGGGCCAGCGAGCCCTTCGTCGATCAAGGTTACAGCCGGGCCCACTGGTGGGAGTTCGACGGCGGCGTCAGGGTGCCCGCCTCCTCGTCTCCCCACGTGGTGCCGCTGCCCTGGTCGGTGGCCGAGAACGTCGACCCGGAAGAGGCCTTCGTCGCGGCGATCTCCAGCTGCCACATGCTCACCTTCCTCTGGCTGGCGGCCAGGGCGGGTTACCTGGTGGAGAGCTACCGGGACGAGGCGGTGGGCATCATGGAAGCCAATGCCCGCGGTCGTCAGGCCATCACCCAGGTCACCCTGCTGCCGCTGGTGCAGTTCGGCGGTGAACGTCAGCCGGATCTGGCCGCGCTGGAGCAGTTGCACCATCAGGCACACGAGGAGTGTTTCATCGCCAACTCGGTCACCACCGACATCACCACCCGGATCCGGGTTTGAGTACAAGGAGCGTCACTATGAGTCATGTATTGAGCAGCGGGTTGGCCAGTGCCGAACAAGCCCGCCTCTTCTTCGAGGCCCAGTTGGCCTTGCGCACCGATCCGGCGGATCTGGCCGCCGATCTGCTGGCCGGCGAAGAGCGGATCGTCGTCATCGACACCCGCTCTGCCGGTCACTATGCCGAGGGACACATCCCCGGTGCCATCAGCTTCCCCCACGCCACCATGAACCCGGCCACCACGGCCGCGCTGGCGCGGGACAAGGTCTATGTCTGCTATTGCGACGGCATCGGCTGCAACGGCTCGACCCGGGGCGCCTACAAGCTGGCGGCGCTCGGTTTTCAGGTCAAGGAGCTGATCGGTGGGCTGCACTGGTGGCGGCAGGACGGCTTTGCCGTCGCCACCGGTAGCGAAGCGGGCGTGCTGCAAACGGGAGGGATTGCCTGTGGCTGCTGATATCCATCTGAACGAGTTCGGCCAGCCGGTCGGTGCGCCGCTGCCAGACTGGCGGGGCGCCGAGTTTCCGCCCCGTCGCCCCCTCAACGGCTGGGGTTGCCGGCTGGAACCGCTGGATCCTGAGCGTCACGGCCCCGGCCTGTGGCAGGCCTTCAGCGCCGACAGCGGGGCCATGTGGACCTACCTGACCACAGGCCCTTACGCAACAGAGGCTGACATGCTGGTCTGGCTGCGAGAGTGCGCCGCCAAGAGCGACCCCCAGTTCTACACCATCTTCGACCAGGATGGTGAACAGCCGCTGGGGCTGGCCAGCTACCTGCGCATCGACCCCCTGGCCGGCAGCATCGAGGTGGGCTGGCTGCACTTTTCCCCTGCCTTGCAGCGTTCGCGGCTGGCGACGGCGGCCATGGCGCTGATGATGGCCAATGCTTTTTCCCTCGGCTATCGGCGTTATGAATGGAAGTGCAATGCCTTCAACCAGCCCTCCTGGCAGGCGGCGCTGCGCCTTGGTTTCAGCTACGAGGGGACCTTTCGCCAGAGCCGGGTGGACAAGGGGCGCACGCGCGATACCGCCTGGTTCTCGGTGATCGACAGTGAGTGGCCAGCGCTGCAGGCCTGCTTTGCGCGCTGGCTGGCGGAGGAGAACTTCGATGAGGCCGGCAGGCAGCGGTTGCGGCTATCCGAGCTGACCGCCGCCTGTCGAGCCAATAACGACTAACCCGGCAACATAACAGAGGCCCCGTCAGCGGGGCCTCTGTCGTTTCAGGCGTTACTCATGGTGCTCGCCGATGGGGGCGGCAATCCACTGCATCAGGCGCAGCATGTCAGCGGGCGCTACCCCCACCGAGAGGCCGCGCTTGCCACCGCTCACCAGGATCTCGTCAAACTGCATGGCCGAGTCGTCGAGCACGGTGGGCAAAAGCTTCTTCTGGGCCAGCGGGCTGATGCCGCCGACCTTGTAGCCGGTCAGCTTCTCCGCCTCCGCCGGCTTCATCATCTCCACCTTCTTGAGACCGGTGGCCTTGGCCAGCTGCTTGAGGCTGCACAGGCCGGACGAGGGGACGATGGCCACCACCGCCTGCTTGTCGTGATGGGCGATCAGGGTCTTGAACACCTGGGCCTCCGGCAGGCCGAGCTGGGTCGCGGCATGCTTGCCGAAGTCGTCGTGGGCTTCGCACTCGTAGGGGTAGAGCTTGTGGGGGATCTTGAGCTTCTTCAGCAGGTTGATGGCTGGCGTCATGATGGGTGCCTTGAGTCGAAACAAGGCCAAACAGTCTGCGCCTGTGGGGCGGGTGATGCAAGTTGCTCGCATCCCCAAGGGGTGGATGCGCGCACCGAGATAAAAAAAGCCCGGGTCAATGACCCGGGCTTTTCATTGCAGCGCGCCTCAGGAGAAGCAGATCTGCAGCACGTAGAAGATGGCGATGGCCAGGATGGCGCCCGCCGGCAGGGTGATGACCCAGGAGACCACGATGTTGCGCAGCACGCCCAGGTTCAGCGCCGCGATGCCGCGCGCCAGACCCACGCCCATGACCGCACCGACCAGGGTCTGGGTGGTGGAGATGGGCAGACCGGTGCCGGAGGCGATCACCACGGTAGCGGCGGTGGCCAGCTGGGCGGCGAAGCCGCGGCTCGGGGTCAGGTGGGTTATGCCGGTACCGACGGTGGCCATCACCTTCTCGCCCATGGTGGCCAGACCGATGACGATGCCGATGCCGCCGAGCGGCAGGATCCACCAGGCGATGTGGGAGCTGCCGCCGATCTCGCCGCCGGCCGCCACGATGGAGGCGACCGCGGAGAGCGGGCCGATGGCGTTGGCCACGTCGTTGGAGCCGTGGGCAAAGGCCATGGCACAGGCGGTGATGATCATCAGGATGCCGAATACCTTCTCCACGTTGGCAAAGTGCATCTTGCTGTCATCCTGCGGGTTGTATTGCTGGCCACGAATGTAGAGCCAGCCGGCAAACGCCACCGCGATGGAGATGGCGATGGAGAGCAGGATGCCCTCGCCGTCGGTCAGGTGCAGACCGACGTGGGTCAGCCCCTTCTTGATGGTCACCAGGCAGATCACCAGCGCGGTCAAGAACATGTAGAAAGGCACGTAGCGCTTGGCGTTGTTCAGCGGATCATCGGTGTTGAAGATGAGCTTCTGCACGCTGATGAACATGAAGTAGGCGATGACGCCCGAGATGGCCGGAGTGATGATCCAGGAGCCGACGATGCCGCCGAACTTGCTCCACTGCACCGCTTCCGGGCCAATGCTCACCACGGCGAAACCGACGATGGCGCCGATGATGGAGTGGGTGGTGGAGACGGGCCAGCCGAAGTAGGAGGCCAGGATCAACCAGGCGCCCGCAGCCAGCAGGGAGGCGATCATGCCGAGCACCAGCAGATCCGGCGTATCGGCAAATGCGTTGCTGTCGATGATGCCGTTGCGGATGGTAGCGGTCACTTCGCCGCCGGCCAGATAGGCACCGGCAAACTCGAAGATCATGGCGATGATGATGGCCTGACGGATGGTCAGGGATTTGGTGCCGACCGACGTGCCCATGGCGTTGGCGACGTCATTCGCGCCAATACCCCAGGCCATCAAAAAGCCGAACAAGGCCGCCACGAGCACCAGGGTGGTGCCGTAATTCGCGATAATGTCCATTCAGTGTTTACCCAGTCAGTCGATTACGAACGAGCCAGCATCAGTTCCAGACGGGCGCCAACGCGCTCGGCCTGATCTGCCAGGTCACCTACCCATTCGAGGATCTTGTAGAGGAACATAACGTCGATCGGATTGTATTTCTGCTCAACGGCTTGCAGCTGTTGGCGCAGCCCGATCTGCATGGTGTCAGTATCGTCCTCGATAAGATCCAGCTGGTGGATCATCTCGGCAACCATTTCAACTTCACGTCCTTTAAAGCCGGTTTCGAGCAGCTCATCGAGTTCTCCGATGGCTTTCTCGGCTTGGGCGGTCGCATCGATACAGCGTTTGAGATAGGCCATGAAATCGGCACGCATCTCGGAGGGGAATTCCATTTTGCGGCCAAGCATGCGGCCGGAAATATCCTTGGCACGGTTGGCAATCTTGTCCTGCTGGGTCAGCAGTTCGAGCAGGTCGGTACGGGCAACCGGCAGGAACAGGCCGCGAGGCAGCTTCAGACGAATTTCACGCTTGAGGATGTCCGCTTCTTTTTCCAGCTGGGCAATCTGCTGCCGGATCTTCTCGGCATCTTCCCAACGGTCTTCGGCAACGGCATCAAAGAAGGGAATCAACTGCTGGGAGCACTGGTGAACCTTGACGATATGCTTCTGCAGCGGCTTGATGGGGGACTTGGCAAAAAGCCCCAAAATAGTATTTACTGGCATGGCCAAACCTGTGTCGGTGAAAAAACACTCGATACGATTTTATGAGGGGCGCATGGTAACCGAACTGCGCCATCAATAAAACCGTGAATTAATCCTGATGTATCGCAGGCATTATATCCTCGCGCTTAGCATCACGCCCCCCAAAGTTGCCTGCCAGCCCGGAATGACTATGCAAACTGAGATCGAGATAAAGTTTTTTGTCTCCCGAGATATTCGACAGCCTTTTTTCAACCTTCTGAATTCAATGGAAATTATATCCAACTCTCAAGCCGAGCTCGGCAATGTCTATTTTGATACGCCAGCGCTGGATTTGCGCCGCCTGGAGATGGGATTGCGGATCCGTCGCAGCGATGATTTCGCCGAACAGACGATTAAATGTCGGGGCCAGGCGGTGGGCGGACTGCATGCCAGACCCGAATACAATGCCCCGGTCGCTGGCGATATGCCCGCGCTTGACGCTTTTCCTGACGAGATTTGGCCGAGTCTTTCCACCCGCGATGCAATACAGGGCTCCCTGGTGGCCCAGTTTCGTACCGACTTCCTGCGCCGCCACTGGTTGATCGCCTTCGCGGGGGCCGAAATCGAGCTGGCTTGGGATCAGGGGGAGATCGTCGGCGTGCTCGGCAAGAGTCGCATCGACGAGCTGGAGCTTGAGCTCAAATCCGGCGAGGCGAGCGCCCTGTTCGGCTTGGCAGAGCAGTTGGCCGGGCTTGGCGGCCTGAGGCTCGGGGCTCAGTCCAAGGCCCAGCGCGGTTATCGGTTGGCTGGGCTCGGCAAGCCGCTGGCGCTGCAAGCCTTGCCTGCACTGACCGACCTGAGTGCGGCCGAGCGTATCGCCCTCGGCCTGCAGCACTGGCAGCATCACGAGCAGTACTGGCTGGAACAGACAGACGCCGAGGCACAGGGGCTGGCGTTGCAGCAGCTGCGCCTGGGTATGGACCTGATTGCCGAGGCGGCCGGCAGGTTGCCGGCAGCGGACTGGCTGGTGGAGCTGACCCGGTTCGGGCCGCGGCTGGCCTCGGTCGCCGGACAGGCCGACTGGCAGCAGGCGTTGCCGGCCCTGTTCCTTCAGGCCGACTATGTGCGCCTGCAACTGGCCATCGCGGCCTGGCTGCACCGACAAGGGTAATGAGCCGCGCGCCGCAGCGTTTGCAATGCAAAAAGGTGAGCCTGGCTCACCTTTTTCTTTAACTGTTGATAGGGCCTGCGGGCTGGCAATGGAGGCCTGCGCGGCTGATTCAGACCTGGGTGTAGATCAGTCCGGTGCTGCGCACCACGTCTTCCCCCTGGCAGCGCAGTTCCAGTTCGCTGGTGTCGCAGGGCTGGCCGTTATGCTCGATGCAGAATTCGAAGCGGGTACGGGATTTTACCGGAATGTGCTGCGAGTTGGTGGGGGTGGCCTGCCATTGCCACTGCTGCAGCACGGCGATGGCGGCGTCGCTGAACTGCGGGTCGCTGCTGTCCAGCACCCGGATCTGTTCGGCCCGTCCCGCCGGGTTGATCACGTACTCGAGCGAGCTGCAACCGGTCTGCCCGGCCAGAATAGCCTCTTTGGGGTAGCGGGACTCCATCCGGGTGAGCGGGCTCCACTGGGCGTTCACTTCCTTGAGATCGCTTAAGGGGAGGGAGGTCAGATGGACGCTGTGGGTCTGCTGGCTGCAGCCGGTCAATGCGCACAGGGCGCCCAGCAAAAGAGTGGCTTTCATGTTCGCTTCCCTTCGTTATTGGTATTGCTGGCGGGCTGGGGCCCGCCGCTCGGCAGGGCCATTAATAAAATATTCAGCCACGAATGAAAACCCTTTACCGGCGACAGGCCAGAAAAAACCGCCTTTCGGCGGCTTTTTCGTTTTTTTCCGATTCAGTAATAGCCCGCATCGTCCGGGTTGGGCCTGGTCTTGAAGCGGCGGTGCAGCCACATGTACTGCTCCGGCGCCTTGCGCACGGCGGCTTCTATCTCGCGGTTGGCGCGGGCCGCATCGACCAGGTCGTCGCCGCTCGGATAGTCGGCGAGCGGCGCCCCGATATGCAGGGTGTAACCCTCGCTGGTGCGGATGTTGTAGCAGGGCAGGGTGACGGTGTTCTTCACCCGCGCCAGGGTGGCGGTGCCGGTGATGGTGGCAGCCTGCTCCACCGCGAAGTAGGGCACGAACACGCTGGCATGGCTGCCGTAGTCATGATCCGGCGCATACCAGAGCGCATCGCCGTTGCGCAGCGCCTTGATCATCCCCTTCACGTCCATCCGGTCCACCAGGTATTTGTTGGAGGCGCAGCGACCGTGGTACTGGGCATACTCCAGCACCGGGTTGGTGTTGGGACGGTAGACGCCGACCCCGGGCCGCACCAGGCCGAAGCAGCGGGCGTTGAGTTCCAGCGTGAGGAAATGGCAGGAGAGCAGCAGCATGCCCTGACCCTTCTCCATGGCGGCGATGACGTGCTCTTCCCCTTCTACCTTCATCAGGTTGCGCATCCGCCAATCCGGCCAGAACCAGGCCATGCCGACTTCGAAGATGGCGCAGCCCACACTCTCGAAATTCTGCTTGAGCAGTTTCTCGCGCTCATCCTTGGTCAGCTCGGGCATCGCCAGTTCCAGATTGCGGCGGGCAATCTTGACGCGGGATTTCAGCAGCTTGCGGGCCAGACTGCCGAGCTGGCGTCCCAGCCACATCTGGCTGCGCCAGGGCAGCAGCACCAGCAGCCAGAGCAGGCTGAGGCCGAACCAGCTGGCCCAGTAGCGGGGATGAAACAGGTGGGGTTCGAGGCGGGGAGCATTGTCGTGGGCCATGAAAAGTCTCTTGTTCGCAATCGCCATGCACCGGGCAAGCCCGGTCGAATAAGGGGAGGCGATAAAGGCACGTGGGGATCCTGAACGGATCGTTTTATTCGCAAGCGGGGATTCTAGCCGAAAAGCGGGGTCGGGGGCGAATGGCTATGTGCTGGTCAGAGGGGCTGATGGTGGTTCACTGGCGTAACGGGAATTGTCACTACCGGTTTCTTTAAATGGAAACCGCAGGTTTGCTTTTTCTCCCTCAAATAAAAGAGTGTGATAAAATCGGCGACTGATTTTTCAGGTTTTGAGAGTCGATACAGATGAAGATCACCCTGCCCGAGTTTGAAAAAGCCCGCGTTCTGGTCGTTGGCGATGTCATGTTGGACCGTTATTGGCATGGCCCCACCGGCCGGATCTCGCCCGAGGCACCGGTGCCCGTGGTCAAGGTCGAACACATTGAGGAGCGCCCGGGTGGCGCCGCCAACGTGGCGCTCAACTCCGCCGCGCTGGGCGCCCACGCCGTGCTGCTGGGTCTGACCGGTCAGGATGAGGCCGCCGATGCCCTGGCTGGCCAGATGGCTGGCGTCAAGGTCGCCTGTGACTTCGTTCGTCTGGCCGACTATCCGACCATCACCAAGCTGCGCGTGCTGTCGCGCAACCAGCAGCTGCTGCGTCTGGACTTTGAAGAGGCCTTCCACGATGTGGACTCCACCCTGCTGATGGGCAAGGTCGAGCAGGCGCTGCCGCACAGCGACGTGATGATCCTCTCCGACTACGGCAAGGGTGCCCTCAACGACGTGCCCGGCATGATCCAGCGCGCCCGCGCCGCCAGCATCCCGGTGCTGGTCGATCCCAAGGGGACCGATTTCGAGAAGTACCGCGGCGCCACCCTGCTGACCCCCAACATGTCCGAGTTCGAGGCCGTGGTGGGCAAGGTCAAGAGTGAAGAGGAGCTGGTTGCCAAGGGGTTGGAGCTGGTCAAGCGCTTCGAGCTGGAGGCCCTGCTGGTCACCCGTTCCGAGAACGGCATGACCCTGATCCGCGAAGGCCAACCCGAGCTGCACCTGCCGGCCCAGGCTCACGAGGTGTATGACGTGACCGGTGCCGGTGATACCGTCATCTCCACCCTGGCCACCTCACTGGCCGCCGGCAAGAGCCTGGACGAAGCCTGTGCCCTGGCCAACACCGCCGCCGGCATCGTGGTCGGCAAGCTGGGGACCTCCACCGTCAGCCCGGTCGAGCTGGCCAACGCCCTCTACACCGAGCAGGAGACCGGCTTTGGCGTCATGTCCGAAGCTCAGCTCAAGATTGCCGTGCAGGCCGCCCGTCTGCGTGGCGAGAAGGTGGTGATGACCAACGGCTGCTTTGACATCCTGCATGCCGGTCACGTTTCCTACCTGGCCAATGCCGGCAAGCTGGGGGATCGCCTGATCGTGGCGGTCAACACCGACGAGTCGGTGCGTCGCCTCAAGGGGCCGGGTCGTCCGGTCAATCCGACCGAGCGCCGGATGGCCGTGCTGGCCGCGCTGGGTGCCGTGGACTGGGTGGTGCCCTTCTCCGAGGACACTCCGCAGCGGCTGATCGCCGAGGTGCTGCCGGACCTGCTGGTCAAGGGCGGCGACTACAAGCCGGAAGAGATTGCCGGCTACGCCGAGGTGACCGCCAACGGCGGCGAGGTGCGGGTCCTCAACTTCGAGGATGGCTGCTCCACCAGCGACATCATCAAGACCATCCGCGAACGCGGCTAATACTGCTGGCTCCGTTTATCCGGGGCCATCGCCAGCAAGCGACGACACCCGGATAACAAAAAGGCGACCTGATGGTCGCCTTTTTCATTGCCGATAACGACTATCAGACTTTGGTCTTGGCTTTTGCAGTGGCAGGCATCAGACCCTGGTTTACTTCCACCAGATCCTGCGCTTCCAGCACCCCGGCAGCCTGTTTCAGGCTCAGGATATTGAGGATGTAGTTGTAACGGGCTTCGGAGAGCTTCTGCTTGGCCTCGTACAGCTTGCGGGTGGAGTCCAGCACGTCGACGATGGTACGGGTACCCACTTCGTAGCCCGCTTCGGTCGCCTTCAGGGCGCTGTCGGCGGAGATGACGGACTGGCTGTAGGCGCGTACCGAGCCGATGCTGGCGTTCACGTTGTTGTAGGAGGAACGCACCGTGCTCTGCACCGAGCGGAAGTTCTTCTCCAGCAGTTCGCTGGCTGCCACGTAGTTGTACTGAGCCTGCTTCACTTTGGAGCTAGTGGCGCCACCGCTGTAGAGCGGCAGCTTGAAGGTCAAGCCGATGTTGGCCTGATTGTCATTGCCGCCCGGCATGCTATCAAGCTTGTAATCGGTATTGCTGGTTTGCAGTCCGGCACCCAGATCCAGAGTCGGCTCATGGCCGGTCTTGGCCAGGTCAATCTGCTCCTTGGCGATGTCCTTGCCGATGCGGGCACTGTGCAGTTGCAGGTTCTTGTCCAGCGCCAGCTCCAGCCACTTGTCGGAGCCGAAGGCGGTCTTCTGCGGGCTGAAACGATCGGTGTTGAGCACGTCCAGCTGACGGTGATCGATACCGGTCAGCTCGCGCAGGGTCTCGTAGCTGTTGTCCAGCGAGTTCTCGGCGTTGATCTCGTCCGCCAGCGCCTGGTCACGAGAGGCCTCGGCTTCGTGGACGTCGGTGATGGCGGTCAGGCCCACTTCGAAACGCTGTTGGGTCTGTTCCAGCTGACGCTCTACCGCAACCTTGTTGGCGCGCACGAACTCCAGGGTATCCATCGCCTTGAGCACGTTGAAGTAGGCCTGAGCAGTACGCAGCATCAGGCTCTGGATCTCGAGGTTGTAGGCGACATCAGACTGGGTTGCCTGCTTCTCGCTGATATCCAGATTGACCCAGTTACTGCGACGATAGAGGGACTGCGACAGCGTCACTTCACCCTTGGCGTTGTTGTTGCTCTGGGTATCGTTCTTGTTTTTCAGATAATTGAGCCCGGCACCCAGATCGATCTGGGGCAGCAGAGGGGCACGGGTTTCGTTGATCTTCTCGAAGGCCTGATCGCGAACGGCTTTGGACTGCAGCAACTGCGGGTCTTTGATCTGGGCTTGCTGGTAGATGTCGAGCAGGTTTTCGGCATGGGCACCGGCACTGACGCCCAGCAACACCATGACGGACAAAAGTGTTCTTTTCATAGATCGATTTAACCTTATGTAGTAACCCAAACTGGTTGCTGGAGAGGGCAAATATTGTCACCGACCAAGCTTGATTGCAGCTTAATCACTCTACTATAAGCAAAATTTTATGATAACTGTCTCTTTTCCAGCGACAGGAACGTCAAGAACGAGGGTGAGTTTTCTCCCCCTCGTGCCTAGCCAAATGTCCTGTGGCTGCTAAAATCCGTCCCTCATCTCCGACGGGAGCGAGTGAATGAATGTTCATTCATGTTCCCGGATTTTATGGTCTAACCGAGCCAAGTCAAGCTGGCGGGAGTCTCGTATGTCGCAGCAAGCCTTGCCCCAAACCCGTCACTACTCTGCCGATGACGTGAAAATTATTGATAAATCAGCAGGATATAACGGGTTCTTCAAAGTGAACGTCTATCGTCTGCAGCACAGGTTATTTGCTGGGGGCTGGAACGAGCCCATCGTCCGCGAGCTGTTCGAGCGCGGTCATGCCGCGGCCCTGTTGCCTTACGACCCGGTGCGCGACCAGATCGTGCTGGTGGAGCAGTTCCGTATCGGCGCCATCGAGACCAGCGCCACCCCCTGGCTGCTGGAGCTGGTGGCCGGCATCATAGACCCGGGCGAGGTCGCTGAAGAGGTGGTGCGGCGCGAAGCTGTGGAAGAGGCTGGCATCGAGGTCGGCCGCTGCGAGCACGCCATCAGCTATCTGGTGAGCCCGGGCGGCAGCACCGAGCGTATCGAGGTCTACGTGGGCGAGGTGGATGCCAGCAAGGCCGAGGGGATCCATGGTCTGGCGGAAGAGGGTGAAGACATCCGGGTTCACGTGGTGAGCCGCGAGCAGGCCTATGCCTGGCTCAAAGAGGGGCGCATCGACAACGCCGTCTCCGTCATCGCCCTGCAGTGGCTGGCCCTCAATCACGGCGAGCTGCGTGCCCGCTGGCTGGCGGGGCGCTAAGGTGGCGCTCGTTCATTCCCAGGCCAAGCGCTATGTGCCTGATTTGATGTCCTTGCAGCGTACCTGCGAGGTCAACTACATGACCCTGATGAAACTGCTGCCCCCGGGCGGCAGTGTCGGCGCCGAACGCCGCTATCAGGTGGGCAACGGCCTGCAATTCCAGCTCACGGTGAGCGAGGAGAGTCGCTTCACCAGCCAGGTGATCCTGGCCCAGCACAACCCGGAATTGCCGAGTTATTTGCAGGCCCGGATAGAGATTCGTTTGTACCATGACGTGCGGATGGCGGAAGTGTGTGCGGCGCAACAGATTTCAAGGTTGCAACCACGTTATGATTATCCCAATAAAAATATGCACCAGCGGGATGAAAAGGAGCAGGTAAACCTGTTTCTGGCCGATTGGCTAAAATTTTGTCTCAGACATGGTACCAGCCTGATAAACATCCTCTAGTTGAACTCATAAAAAGAAGCGTGATTTTGGAAACAGAGCTACCCCAGGCGCAGGACGGCAGTGTGCGCCTGTTGCAAATTACCGACACCCACCTCTTCGCGAGTGCCGAGGGGCGGCTATTGGCCGTGCGCACTGCCGAGAGCCTGGCTGCCGTGCTGGAACGGGTGCAGGCCAATGACCATCCGTTCGATCTGATCCTCGCCACCGGGGATCTCTCCCAGGATCACAGTCCGGAGTCCTACCAGCGCTTCGCCTCCATGATGGCGCCGCTGGCGCGCCCCATCTACTGGCTGCCCGGCAACCACGACGACGGCCCCCTGATGACCGAATACCTGCACGCGGCCGGCATCAGCGAGGCCAAGCAGCTGGTGGGCGAGCACTGGCAGGTGATCCTGCTGGACACCCAGGTGCGCGGCAAACCTCACGGGGTGCTGGGGGATCACCAGCTGGCGGCGCTGGATCAGGCGCTGCGCCAGCATCCCGAGCGCCATGCCCTGATCGCCCTGCACCATCAGGCGGTGCCGGTGGGTTGTGCCTGGCTCGATCAGCACAATCTCAAGAATGCCGACGATCTGTTTGCCGTGCTGGCTCGCCACCCGCAGCAGAAGACCATTCTGTTCGGCCATGTCCACCAGGAGTTTGACGAGGTGCACCGCGGGGTGAGGCTGATCGCCAGCCCCTCCACCTGCATCCAGTTCAAACCGCTCTCTGATGGCTTCGCGCTGGACGAATCCGGCCCGGGCTGGCGCTACCTCACCCTCTACCCGGATGGCCGTATCGCCAGCCAGGTGTGGCGTCTGCCGGTGGGGCAGTTTGTGCCCGACCCCAATGCCACCGGTTATTGAGGAGTCGCGATGAAGCCCGTACTCCTCTACCTGCACGGTTTCAACTCCTCGCCCGGTTCTGCCAAGGCGCAGCAGATGGCTGCCTGGGTGGCTGAGCGCAGACCCGATATCGAGGTGGTGATCCCGGCCCAGCCCAACACGCCGGCGGCGGCCTGGGCGGCCATCGAGCAGACCATTGCCGATCTGCAGAGCCGTTATGGCAACGAATTCAAGCTTGGCGCCGTGGGCAGCTCCCTCGGCGGCTTTATGGCGACCCGGGTCAGCGAGCGCTACGGCTGCCACGCCGCCCTGATCAACCCGGCGGTACGCCCGCACGAGCTGCTCTGCGACTACCTCGGCCCCCAGACCAACCCCTACACGGGGGAGCAGTATCAACTGCTGCCTGAACACATGAATGAGCTGCGGGCGCTGGCGGTGCCGGTGAGCGCCCCCGAGCGACTCTGGGTGCTGCAACAGCAGGAAGACGAGGTGCTCGACTATCGCAAGGCGCTGGACGAATACCGCTTTGCCCGTCTCTCGCTGGAGTGCGGTGGCGATCACGCCTTCGTGGCGTTCGAACGCTACCCCGCCCAGATCGTCCGCTTCCTCGGGCTCTAGCCATGCAGCCGCCGTTGGCCACCTTTCTGGAACAGGTGCTGGCCACGGCGCAGGCTGGGCTCACCTACTCCAACGATCCCTTCGACATCGGCCGCTTCGAGGCGCTGCGAGCGGCCACGGTGGCGCTCATCGCCAGCCAGAGCGAGCTGGCACCGGAAGCCATCAGCGGCTGGATCGCCCTCGATCGCGGTTATCCCACCCCCAAGCTCGATGTGCGGGCCTTCATTCAGAACGATGCAGGCCATATCCTGCTGGTGCAGGAGCGCAGCGACGGCTGCTGGACCCTGCCGGGGGGCTGGTGCGACATCGGTGACTCGCCGGCGGAGGCCGTGGTGCGCGAAGTGGTGGAGGAGACCGGCCTGGCGTGTCGGGCCGTGCAACTGCTGGCGCTGTTCGACAAGCTCAAGCACCCTCATCCACCCCAGCTGCCCCACGCTCACAAGGCGTTCTTTCTGTGCGAGGCGACCGGCGGCCAGCTGCTGGGCGAAACCGATGAAACCAAAGGGGCGGGGTACTTCCCCATCGACGACTTGCCCCCGCTCTCCCGCCATCGGGTGGTGGCGTCCCAGCTGCGCACCCTCCATGAGCACTTGCTGCAGGGGCGGCGGGATACTCTGTTCGATTGATTGGCTCGGAACCTGAGCCCGTCTGCAAGGAGGCAGCATGATCAAGCGCATCGGCAATACCCCCATTCAGGAGCGGCACAAGGCCAGCTGTCACTGCGGCGCCGTGGTGCTGGAGCTGACCCTGCCGGACGGCGTGGTGGATCCGCGCCGCTGCGACTGCTCGCTCTGCCGGCGCCGGGGCGCCATCGTCGCCTCGGTGCCGCTGGCCGGCATCCGCATCCTGCAAGGGGAGGATGTGCTGCGCTGCTACCAGTTCAATACCCGCACCGCCAAACACTACTTCTGCAGCATCTGTGGCATCTACACCCACCATCAGCGCCGCTCCAATCCGGCCCAATATGGTTACAATCTCGCCTGCCTCGAAGGCGTCAATCCATTCGAGCTGGGCGAGGTTCCGCTGCTCGATGGCATCAACCATCCGGCGGATCGGCTGGTCTGACCGACAGGGTCTCATCTGCTCCTGTAGCGCCTTGCGGGGCTGTGATAGTCTTGCCAGACCCGCCGCATGGCGGGCCGTGAGTCCGCATTATCTCGCTTGCCAACAGGGAGCCCGCTTGTGACAACTTCAGCACTGCCGGATCTGATCCTGGGCGCCTCTCTCTACTTTCCGCCCCTGTTCAAAGCGGTTCTGCTCGGCCTGCTGGGCTGGCTGCCGGTGCACCACCTGCTGCGTGACTGGCTCTACGGCGGGGATGTCTGGCATCCCCTGCTGATGGATCTCTCCCTGTTTATCCTCGCCGTCAGCGGCGCCCTATGGATATTGCTACATGGCTAAATCACCCCTCGCGACCCTCAAATACTTCTCTACCCTGCTGGTCTGCGCGCTGGCGCTGGCGGCGGGCTGGTGGCTGTGGAACTACTACATGCAGGGGCCCTGGACCCGGGATGGCAAGGTGCGGGCCGAGCTGGTCAGCATCACTCCCGAGGTGTCGGGCAAGATCATCAAGATAGCGGTGAAGGACAACCAGCTGGTCAAGGCGGGGGAGGAGATCTTTACCCTGGATCCCGAGCCCTACCGGATCGCGCTGGACAACGCCCAGGCGGCGCTGGCCAAGGCCAAATCGGATCTCGACAAGGCGGAGCACGAGGCGAACCGGCGCAGCGGCCTGTCGCGCAGCGTCATCTCCGCCGAGGCGGTGGATGAGGCCCGCCTCAATGCCCAGGCGATGAAGGCGGCCTACCAGGTGGCCCAGGCCAATCTGGAGCAGGCCAGATGGTCGCTGGCCAAGACCCGGGTGCATGCCGCGAGCGATGGTTACATCACCAACCTGCAGACCCGGGTCGGCAACTATGCCAGCGCCGGCGTGCCGCTGGTGGCGCTGGTGGACATTCACTCCTTCTACGTGCAGGGCTACTTCGAGGAGACCAAGCTCAGGCACATAGCGCCGGGCAAACCGGCCGAGGTGGTGCTCTACAGCGGGGAGCAGCGGCTGCGCGGCGAAGTGGAGAGCATAGGGCGTGCCATCCACGATCAGAGCGTGGAGGGAGCCGACAACCTGCTGCTGGACGTCAAACCCAATGTGCCCTGGGTGCGGCTGGCCCAGCGGGTGCCGGTGCGGATCAAGCTGCTGGAGGTGCCGCCCGGGCTGACGCTGATTGCAGGCACCACCTGCACCATCACCATAGGGGAGTAAGGTGGCCGCCTCGCTCTGGCGCCAGACCCCCTGGGGCAAGGCCAATGGCGGCCAGTGGCGCTACGCCCTGCGCAACAGCCTGGCCATGTGCCTGTCGCTCTGGCTGGCCTTCGTGCTGGAGCTGGATTCCCCCTACTGGGCGATGACCTCAGCGGCCGTGGTGAGCTTTCCCACCGTGGGCGGGGTCATCAGCAAGAGTCTAGGGAGGGTGGTGGGCAGCTTGATTGGCGCGATGGCGGCGGTGGTGATCACCGGCCTTGGCATCAGCGATCCCTGGCTGTTCAGCTTCCTCATCGCGCTCTGGCTGGCGCTCTGTACCTACATCTCCAACCACCATCAGAACAACGTCTCCTACGCCTTTGCGCTGGCGGGCTACACCGCTGCCATCATCGCCTTCTCCTGCGTCAACGTGACCGACCCGCAGCACATCTTCGACATTGCCCAGGCCCGGGTGAGCGAGGTGATCATCGGCATCCTCTGCGGCGGCCTGCTGATGATGATCCTGCCCAGCACCTCCGATGGCGAGACCCTGCTGCAGTCGCTGCACAAGACCCAGGCCCGCCTGCTGGAGCATGCCCAGCTGCTCTGGCTGGGGGAGGCGAGCCCGGAGGTGCGCACCGCCCACGAGGGGCTGATCGGCCAGATCCTCACCATGAACGTACTGCGCATCCAGGCGGTCTGGAGCCACCATCGGCTGCGCCGCCACAACCGGCTGCTCAACTTCCTGCTGCACCGCCAGCTGCGGCTCATCAGCCTTATCTCCAGCCAGCGCCGCATGCTGCACAACTGGCCGGCGCAACCGGAGGGGTTGCAGGCGTTGCTGGAGCGGCTGCTGGCCGAGCTGGGCCAGCCCGGCTGCGACAAGTACCGCATCGCCCGGCTGCTGGCCCCCTTGGTGCCGACGGCGGCCAGCGACTACCGGCTTCACACTTTCTGGCGGCGGCTGCGCCACTTCTGCTGGAGCTATCTGGAGTGTCAGCGCTGGCTGGATCGGCTGGCCCGTTACGACGATCAGGAGTGGCCGGCACCGCCGCGCCACTCTTCGCTTACCAGCCACACCGACACGCTGGAGGCGGCCTACAACGGCGGGCGCACCTTCCTCTGCGTGCTGCTCGGCTGCGCCTTCTGGATCCACAGCCAGTGGGATGCGGGCAGCTCGGCGCTGACCCTGCTCTCCATCTGCTGCGTGCTCTACTCGGCCACCCCGGCGCCTGCCAAGGGGGCCAACACCATGCTCAAGGCGATCCTGCTGCTGAGCCTCATCTGCTTCGCGGTCAAGTTCGGCCTGATGATCCGGCTCGACGACTTCTGGCTCTTCTGCGCTCTGCTGTTCCCCGTGCTCATCACCATGCAATTGTTTAAGCAGCAACAGCCCAGGCAGGCGGTGCTGTGGGGCCAGCTCATCGTGCTGCTCGGCTCCTTTCTCGCCATCACCAATCCGCCGAGCTACGACTACCTGCAGTACATCAACGGCAGCCTGGGGCAGGCGCTGGGGGTGATGAGCGCCGGACTGGCGTTCCAGCTGCTGCGACCGAGCTCGGATCGGCGCAAGAGCCGCCGCCTGATCCGCTCCCTGCGCCGCCACTTCATGGATCAGCTGAAGCCGGCCCCGCGCCAGAGCGAGAGCCAGTTCGAATCGCTCATCTACCACTGCATCAGCCAGCTCAGCCAGAGCCAGGATCAGACCGCCCGTCTCTGGGTGCTGCGCTGGGGCGTGGTGCTGCTCAACTGCAGCCACATCGTCTGGCAGCTGCGCCAGTGGCGCGGCGAGGATCAGCCCCTCTACCTGGTGCGCGACAACTGCATCCGCTCTCTGCAGGGGATCCTCACCGAGCAGGGGGTGCAGCACGCCTCCCTGGGTCGCACCCTGGCCGAGCTGCAGCGGATCAGCGCGGCCCTGGCCAACCACAGGGAGCCGACGGCGCGGGAGCTGGCCGGCATGGTGTGGCGGCTGCACAGCTCGCTCTCCCAGTTGCAGCAGGCGCTGCCGGTGGCGGTCGAGGCGCGCTGAACGGGCCGGCGGGGTGACTTACCCCGTCCGGATCAAGCTTTGCCGCCGCCGGGTTTGTCCAATACCCTCCCAACGAGTAAGATTCTCCCCAAACGTCAATTCGCAAGGCCCTCCATGTCTACTCAATACAATGCGGATGCCATTGAGGTCCTCAATGGCCTTGAACCGGTGCGTCGCCGCCCCGGCATGTATACCGACACCACCCGGCCCAATCACCTCGGCCAGGAGGTCATCGACAACAGCGTCGACGAGGCGCTGGCGGGTCACGCCCGTACCCTGGAGGTGACCCTGTATGAAGATCAGTCCCTCGAGGTGATCGACGACGGCCGCGGTATGCCGGTCGATATCCACCCGGAAGAGGGGGTCAGCGGGGTGGAGCTGATCCTCTGCAAGCTGCACGCGGGCGGCAAATTCTCCAACAAGAACTACCAGTTCTCCGGCGGTCTGCACGGGGTGGGTATTTCGGTGGTGAATGCCCTTTCCGATCGGGTCGAGGTGACGGTACGTCGCGACGGTCAGGTCTATGACATCGCCTTCGAGCGTGGCGAGAAGGTGCAGGAGCTGACCATCACCGGCACTTGCGGCCGTCGCAACACCGGCACCCGGGTGCGCTTCTGGCCGCAGGCGAGCTACTTCGATTCGCCCAAGTTCTCGGTCACCAAGCTGGAGCACCTGCTCAAAGCCAAGGCCGTGCTCTGCCCCGGCCTCACCATCAAGTTCCTCGACAAGAACACCGGCATCAAGCTGGAGTGGTGCTACGAAGATGGCCTCAAGGATTATCTGGTCGACGCGGTCAAGCAGTTCACCTGCCTGCCGGAGCAGCCTTTTATCGGCTCGTTCAGCTCCGAACAATCGGCGGTGGACTGGGCGCTCTGCTGGTTGCCGGAAGGGGGCGAATGCCTCGCCGAATCCTATGTGAACCTCATTCCCACCGCGCAGGGCGGTACTCACGTCAACGGCCTGCGTCAGGGCCTGCTCGACGCCATGCGCGAGTTCTGCGAGTTCCGCAACCTGTTGCCGCGCGGGGTCAAGCTGACCCCGGAAGATATCTGGGATCGCTGCGCCTATATCCTCTCCATCAAGATGCAGGATCCGCAGTTTGCCGGCCAAACCAAGGAGCGGCTCTCCTCCCGCCAGAGCTCGGCGTTCGTCTCCGGCGTGGTGAAGGATGCCTTCAGCCTCTATCTGAACAGCAATACCGAGCTGGCGGAGCAGATCGCCGAGATCTGCATCTCCAGCGCCCAGCGCCGGATGCGCGCCGCCAAGACGGTGGTGCGCAAGAAGATTACCCAAGGCCCGGCGCTGCCCGGCAAGCTGACTGACTGTAACTGCGCCGATCCCATGCAGGGGGAGCTGTTCCTGGTGGAGGGTGACTCTGCGGGTGGCAGCGCCAAGCAGGCGCGGGATCGCGAGTTTCAGGCGATCATGCCGCTGCGCGGCAAGATCCTGAACACCTGGGAGGTGGAGGCCGGTCAGGTGCTCGCCTCGCAGGAGGTGCACGACATCTCGGTCGCTATCGGGCTCGATCCCGACTCAGAGGATCTCAGCGGCCTGCGCTACGGCAAGGTGTGCATCCTCGCGGATGCGGACTCGGACGGTCTGCACATCGCCACCCTGCTCTGCGCCCTGTTCGTGAAGCACTTCCGCGCGCTGGTCAATCAGGGCCACGTCTATGTCGCCATGCCGCCCCTCTACCGGATCGATATCGGTAAAGAGGTCTACTACGCCCTCGACGAGGACGAGAAGAACGGCGTGCTGCAGCGGGTCGAGGCCGAGAAGAAGAAAGGCAAGGTGATGGTGACCCGATTCAAGGGTCTGGGTGAGATGAACCCGAAACAGCTGCGGGAAACCACCATGGATCCCAACACTCGCCGTCTGGTGCAGCTCACCATGGGGCCTGAGGCCGAAGGGGATGAGACCCTGCAGCTGATGGACATGCTGCTGGCCAAGAAGCGGGCGAGCGATCGCCGCGAATGGCTCGAAGAGAAGGGCAACCTCGCCATCATTTAAGCCGTCGGTCACCTGCCGACCCGCATTTCAGGCGTGCCCTCCAGGGGCGCGCCATAGCAAGAGAAAAACATATGAGTGATGCTATCGAGCTCAGTCTGGACGGGGTAGAGCGCCAGCCAATGCGCACCTTTACCGAACAGGCTTACTTGAACTACTCCATGTACGTCATCATGGATCGGGCCTTGCCGCATATCGGCGATGGCCTCAAACCGGTGCAGCGGCGCATCATCTACGCCATGAGCGAGTTGGGGCTGTCGGCGCTCTCCAAGCACAAGAAGTCAGCCCGTACCGTGGGTGACGTGCTGGGTAAGTACCACCCCCACGGCGACATCGCCTGTTATGAAGCCATGGTGCTGATGGCCCAGCCCTTCTCCTACCGCTACCCGCTGGTGGATGGTCAGGGCAACTGGGGTGCGCCGGACGATCCCAAATCCTTCGCCGCCATGCGTTATACCGAGGCGCGGCTGTCGCGCTTCTCCGAGCTGCTGCTCTCCGAGCTCGGCCAGGGCACGGTGGAGTGGACGCCGAACTTCGACGGCACCATGAAAGAGCCGGTGGTGCTGCCTGCCCGCCTGCCGCACATCCTGCTCAACGGGGTGACCGGCATCGCGGTGGGGATGGCGACCGATATCCCACCCCACAACGCCCGGGAAGTGGCCCACGCCTGCGTGGAACTGCTGGATAATCCCAATGCTGGCCTGGATGCCCTGATGGCCCATGTGCAGGGGCCGGACTACCCGACCAATGCCGAGATCATCACGCCGCGCGACGATATCCGCAAAATCTACGAGACCGGCAAGGGTTCTATCAAGCAACGGGCGGTGTGGAGCGAAGAGGATGGCGACATCGTCATCACGGCGCTGCCCCATCAGGCCTCGGGCGCCAAGATCATGGAGCAGATCGCCGCCCAGATGGTGGCCAAAAAGCTGCCCATGGTCACCGATCTGCGCGATGAGTCGGACCACGAGAACCCGACCCGTCTGGTGATTGTGCCGCGCTCCAACCGGGTGGACGTGGAGGGGCTGATGGCCCACCTGTTCGCCACCACGGATCTGGAGAAGAACTACCGGGTCAACCTCAACATCCTGGGTCTGGACAACCGGCCCCAGGTGAAAGACCTCAAGACCATCCTCACCGAGTGGTTGAGCTTTCGTCGCGAGACGGTGCGCCGTCGCCTGCAGTATCGCCTCGACAAGGTGCTGGCCCGCCTGCACATCCTCGAAGGCTTGCTCATTGCCTACCTCAACATCGACGAGGTGATCGAGATCATCCGTACCGAGGAGGAGCCGGGCCGGGTGATGATGGAGCGCTTCAACATCAGCGAGACCCAGGCCGAGGCGATCCTCGAGCTGAAACTGCGTCACCTGGCCAAGCTCGAAGAGTTCAAGCTGCGCGCCGAACAGAACGAACTGGCGGAAGAGCGCGACAAGCTGGAACTGATCCTGGGTTCCGAGCGCCGTCTCAGCACATTGCTGAAGAAAGAGATCCTGGCGGACGCCGAGAAGTACGGTGACGATCGCCGCACCCCGCTGGTGGAGCGCGCCACCGCCGTGGCGCTGACCGAGAAGGAGCTCACCCCGAGCGAGCCGGTCACCGTGATCCTGTCCGACAAGGGCTGGGTGCGCGCCGCCAAGGGCCACGACGTCGATGTGGAGGGCCTCTCCTACAAGGCGGGGGACAACTACCTCGCCCACGCCCATGGCCGCAGCAACCAGCAGGCGGTGTTCCTCTCCACCCTGGGGAGAACCTACTCGCTGGAGGCCCACACACTGCCCTCCGCCCGCAGTCAGGGCGAGCCGCTCACCGGTCGCTTCGCGCTGGGTGCTGGCGAAGAAGTACGCCATCTGGTGATGGGTAACGAGGGCGAGCCGTATCTGATCTGTTCCGACGCCGGTTACGGCTTCGTCTGCAAATATGACGACCTCATTGGCAAGAACAAGAACGGCAAGGCGCTGCTCACCGTGCCGGAAGGGGGCCTGGTGATGGCGCCCCAGAAGATAGGCGCGCCGGACACCGATCTCTGCATGGCCATCTCCAACGAGGGGCGCATGCTGCTGTTCCCGCTCAATACCCTGCCGGTGCTCGGCAAGGGCAAGGGCAACAAGCTCATCAGCATCCCGTCCGCGCGGGTGAAGGCGCGGGAGGAGTTTGTGGTGATGGCCGCCGTCATCCCGCAGGGCCAGTCGGTCACCCTGTTTGCCGGCAAGCGCAAGCTCACTCTTAAGCCATCTGACCTTGACTACTACCGCGGCGAGCGCGGCCGCCGTGGCGCCAAGCTGCCCCGCGGTCTGCAGCGGGTCGATCGTATCGAGATTGAATCCGCCGCCGGCGCCGAGCCGGTAGCCGGGGAAAATCAGGAAGGGTAATAAAATAATAGGGAGCGAATAGTCGCTCCCTATTATTTTGAGGTGATAAATGAAAGCTTAATTTATTACCATCGCTGGGATTAAATGTTAGTTTTCGTAAACTCAGCCTAACCTACGACTTTGCTTAATTTGGTTGAAAAACATATCCCAGAGGTGTTCCGCCATTCCTTCGTTCGTGAGCAATGTTTCTCTTGAAGAACTCATATTGTAACCCCCCATCAATGGACGAAAACCAAGAACTTGACCATTTTCGGTAATGGTCAAACATTCATTGTAACTATTTCTGGCCATGCCATCCTGGCCATAACATATATCACCCACCCCATGACTACGGCCATTGTTACGCCAAATAGCACACTGACCAACCCGGCTGCCGCTGATGTAAATCGCGCAACTGAATGCATTGGCATCCAGCTGATGGAACTCAGAGTCTACTCCTGAATTACGCTTTTTAAGCTCAGACAAGGAGTTTTCAAAATATCGGGTAACGTACTCGAACCCTTCACGGCAGGCACGATCTTTATCGAGATCGGTGAAGCTCTTTGGCAAGGAAAGGTTGCTGGATCTTGGTGTGAAAATTGATCCAGTTTCTTGAGTCGAAGAAAATGTATTAATCTGTGAACGAAGGCCCACATCCTGCTGCGTATTTTTCGCCTCCATATTGTCAATGGCGCGTACTACGGCATCGACCACTTGCACATAACCTTCATCGTGACTAGCGAATTTCGTAATTGGTTTACCATCCACTGTGGCAGCAAGTATTTTGCCAAACGGTAATTGATGCCAGGCACATTCCCTTAAAATTACCGGAATAACTATTGCCTCGCCCCTTCTATGGCGCTCCATAGCATTTGCCATTTCAACCTGATAACAATAATCAGAAGCGATAAAGTCACTACTGATCAGCAAAAGCACAATATCTGCTTCAGAAAAATATTGATCAATCTTATGCTCGAATACTTCCCCTGGAATAATGCACCGGTCGTGCCATGTGGATATTCTCCCCATGCGTTTCAAGGGTGATAGATGTTTTTCAAGTTCATTACGTAATGCTTCATCAGCATGAGAATAGGAAAAAACGAGGCTAGCCATAATTCTAAGATGCTCCTGAACCATTACTGTTAGATACAACTATTCTGACGATTAAGCACGGAAGGTGCAATGAGCAATATGGCTTGTTCTGTGCTTATTACACCTGATGAGAATTGCATACCCCCCTCTCCCATTGGGAGAGGATCGGTGTGAGGGAAAGTAACCGCTGGGTGCCATCAACAGGGGAATGGCACCGCCGCAAATCAGTTGTCGAAATTCCACTGTATGGGCAGCTCAAGATCGAATATCAGCTGATCTCCGTCGAGGCGAAAGGCCACGCTGGTCTGGTGCTGGTCATATTCATCGATAAGTCGGCAGCTCTCGGCAAAGTTGGATTCGTAGCTGAGGCGCGCACTGCCGCCGGTGTGAGCCTCGTCGAGTTCCACCCCCTGTACCCGCAGTGGCTCTTTCTGACTGAGCTTGACCCGACTGTCACCCACATCCACCAGCCGCTCCAGCAGGGGGAAGAAATCCTGCTTGTGTGCCTCTATCGCCCGGGCGATGGCCTGTTCCAGCTCGGCGTGGCTGGCAAGGGGGCCATTCAGGGTGTAGCGGGTCTGTATCCTTTCCTGGGCCATAAACTGTTCCTCTTTGGGGTTGCCGGCGGGCGCTTCTCCCTTGGCTGTGACGCTGCGCTCAGGCGGGGATGCGGCCATTGCGCACCAGGGCCCGGCGGATGTTCATGCACATCTTGCCGAAGCGCTGGATCTCGTCGAAGGAGGGCGGAATGCCGCGATCGATCTGATATTGCCAGTAGCAGAGATCCGTATCCACCAGCTCCATCAGCTTTTTGGGGCAGCCGATGCAGGTGTTGTCCGGCCCGCATTTGAAGGTATCCGGTTGATAGAGCGGAAATTCCGCCTTCACGGCGTCGATGATCTGCTGCATCGCGGTAATGCGGTCCGGCTTTCTGTTCACGGCTCGTTTCCCGGCTCTGGTATGGGGAGTCATTATATCCCTGCCAAAAATGGGGCCAATGACGCTTACGGGGTAGTTTTCTGCCAAGGGCGGCGGCGATGACAAGGGTTTCTGCTGCCAGCGGGATGGCGGATAGCACAACGCCCGGCAAGCCGGGCGTTGTGGGGAGGAGCGGCGGGGGCCGTCCTGCAAGGGGGCATGGCTCCCTTAGAAGTCGTGATAGAGCGGCCAGCCGAGCAGCGGGTGCTTGAGCCCGGCGCGCATCTCGATGTTGTCGAGCTTCTCCGGCGAGGCGTTCTCTTTTTGCAGCAGCTGGTACTGGCGCACAAAGCCGAGGGTGTGCAGCAGGTTCGGCACAAAGCCCGGGCTCAGCTCCTGGCGCAGGGCGGCGGCCATGTCGGCGGGTAGCGCGCTCAGCATCAGAGCGAGCTGGGCGGCGAGGTAGTCGGTGTCATACCAGCCCTCGTCGAGCTCAACCTCTCGCGCAAGTCGGCGCTTGAGATCCTGCTTCACCTTGAGCGGGGCGGCGCCACTGCCCTTGCCGCAGAGGATGCGGTAGAGCAGGGCCTCGGCCAGCTTGTCCTCCATGGTGGGGTGGTCGCTCTCGCAGGCGAAGAAGTGCTGGTCGATGAGTTCCATCAGGCGGCTCTTGTTGTGCTCGGTCAGCGCCTTCTCGTACTCCTGCCACCCTTGCCACTCCTCCACATCGGGCGGGCTCGAGATCTTGTCCAAGAGCCGGGCATCCACGTCACCGTAGAGGCTGTTGCCAGCCTGCTTGGGGCTGACGGTGATGAGCATCGACCAGCCCTTCTGGAACGGCTTGATGGGGCCTTCCGGCGCCTGCAGCAGCGCCAGCGCCTTGGCCGGATCCCGCGCCGAGAGCTCCTGCAGGCCGAGGCTCACCACGCCGATGACGTCGTGGGCGGCTTGCTCCAGCAGGTGCATCTTGTACTTGTTGTAGTACTTGTCGGCGAATTTGAGGCTCATCAGCACCGCCTTACCCTTGATGGCGGCCAGCTGTTGTTCGCTCAAACGTTCATTGTCGCGGCCAAAGCGCAGCACCTGGGTCAGAAAGGGGCCCTGGTTGGCATCGCGAATGACTAACTGCATGAATGGGCTCCTTAATCCAGAAAGCTGAACATGTCGTCGACGTCGCCGTACTCGTCTTCCTCGACCTTGTTCTTCTCTTTGGCCTGCATCACCAGCTCGGCGGCAAACTTGTTGATGATGCCGTCCCAAGTGGAGTGTTCGCTCCGCAGCAGCGCCTTGATGGCTTTCTCCACCTCGGGGGCCAGCTCGCGAATGAGCATCAAGAGGCTGCGCGGGTCATCCAGCGCATAGTCGTGGCCATCCTCACTCTGCTGGCGCTCGCTGTAGCGCAGGGACTCTTCGAGATCTTCCTCTTCGGCGTGCAGCACGTCGCGATAGCCTTCGTCCTCTTCATAACGATCGCCACGATAGAACTCGATAAAGGGGATGGCGAGGTAGAAGAGACCGGCCGGATCTTCGGCCACGCACTCGAGGATCTCCCGCTGCTTGGCCTCGCTATCCTGGGTGCGGATCAGGTAGTTGAGGAAGTCGAAGGTGTGCTGTTGCAGCTCGTCGGCGTTGTTCTTGATCGCCTCTTCCCAATAGAGAGGCTGCTGGCAGACGATGTCACGGATCCGCTCCGGGGTCATCAGCTCGGAGATGATGGAGGGGAAGGAGATGTCGTGCTGGCCGTTGATCTGGGTCAGGGTAACGATATCAATGTTTTCAATCACTTCTGCCAGCTGGTCGTCAGACATGGTCTTGGCGATCAGCTCGAACTTCTCGCTGGCCTGCTTCGGCTCGATAACGGCCAGTTCTTTGATCTCGATGGCGGTAATTTCTATCAGACTGTTGCTCATGCCTTGCCCCAATTTAGAAACGGACTTCGTCGTACATATCCTGATCGCGGTCGTCATCACCATAGCGGTCACTGCCGCCATGGTAGTCGGCGTCGGCATCTTCCCCGTCTTCCTCTTCTTCGTCGCGCAGCTCATAGTCGTCATCGCCGCGGTGGCTGCCGCGCGGCAGCGGGTTGTCGAGCAGGAACAGCACGGCGCAGGCTTCCATCAGCTGATCTTCGCTCTGGGCCCGCACCGCCTTGACCAGCGGCAGGACGGCGTTGTTGAAGCCGATGCTCACCTTGAACTCGTCCCAGCTCGGCTGCTCGCCGCTGGCGAGCCACTTGTTCCACTGCCCCTTGGCCTTGGCCGGGAACTGCACCCGGCCATAGAGGGCGAGCGGCAGGTATTCAGGCATGAACTCCAGCATGCTCATGTCGGCCAGCAGCAGGGCCTTCATCTGGTCGGTGAACTGCTCGAGCCCCTTGGGGTCGTCCTGATCCCGGTAGGATTCGATGTTTTCACTGGCATCGCTTTGCAGGGCCTTGAGCCGTGCCTGGTCCCATTTAATTTGCATAGTTGCTCTTCTTGCCTGGTGGCTCAGGGGTAGAACTGGTCCCACATCTCCTGCATGGCAGCAGCGGGATCGGTCACGATGACGTTGTTGAAATCTTTGATAAAGGCGGCCCGCTGTTTCGGATCGGACAGCACTTCATAAGCCTGCTTTACCTGGTGCAGCTTGATAGCTGCCTGCTCTTTCTCTTCTTCGCTCGCCCCGTGCAGCTTGTCGGGGTGGTACTGGTTCGACAGCCGTCGATAGGCTTTTTTGATGTCGTTTTCACTGGCGTTGGACTTGACGCCCAACACCCGGAAGTAGTTGTTCATGACGGATCCTGCCTCACTGGCATCGTGGAATTGACCCTGCGCTGGCCTGGCGGCGGGCCTCTTGGCAAACCAGGCTCGGCAAAAACCCGACATTTTAACGCAAACAGGCCGCCATCGCCATGGATAGGAAGCGAACAGATGGGCGTACGGGTGGCGTCGTGCGGGGCCTCGTCAGGGGAGGTTTGGGGCCGTTTGTGACTATTTTGTCAGTTCCATGGTGAGCCATGTGTGACAGGGGTTGAAAAAACGCCCGGACTGGCCGGGCGTCGAGGTCAGGGGTCAGCGCAGGCTGGCCCACAGCAGGCTGGCCCACAGCAGGCGGGCCTTGAGCCCGAGCCATGAGCTCCAGCCGGTGGTGCTGCTCACCAGCGTCCCATCCTTGATGATGAGGAAGGTGGGGGTGACCCCCACCTGCCAGCGAGCGGCCAGATCCCCTCGCTCATCGTTGTGGGTGGGAAAGGCGAGCCCCTTCTTCGCCATCCCGGCGCGCAACTGGTCATCGCTGCCAGAGCGCAGCGCCACCGTCAGCACGTTTTCACCCTGCTGCCAGAGCTGCTCCACCGTGGGGGTGGTGAAGCGGCAGACACCGCACCAGCTGGCCCAGTAGTAGACCAGCAGCGGCTTGCCGCGGCTCTGCTCGGCCAGGCTGGTGGTGGTGCCATCCTGCAGGGTGAAGGGGGCCTCCATGGCCCCCGCCGGCAGGGTGGGGCCGCGCCACAGATCCAGCAGGGTGGAGATGACCAGCGCCATCAGCAGCAGCCAGAGCGCCTCCTTGCCCCAGCGGCGCCAGCGGGGTGGTTTTACGACTGCATCTTCCGCCATGGCTTAGCTCCGCTTGGCCAGCTCGGTCTTTACCAGCTGCTCCAGCTCGTCATAGGGCACGGCGCCCGGCACCAGCTGGTTGCCGATCAGCGTCGCCGGGGTGCCCTGCACGCCAAGGAGGGTGCCGATGCGCAGTCGGTGTGGTCGCAGCTCCATCAATGGCCTCCTCATGCCCGCTTGGCCAGCTCGGCTTTGACCAGCTGCTCCAGCTCGTCATAGGGCACGGCGCCCGGCACCAGCTGGTTGCCGATCAGCGTTGCCGGGGTGCCCTGTACGCCAAGAAGAGTGCCGATGCGAAGGCTGTTGCGCAGCTCCTCGGTGGCCTTGGCATCGGGCTTGAGGGCCGCGTTGCCGGTGGTCGCCAGCGCCTTGTTGATGTCCGCTTCGGTCAGCATCCCCTGCTTGCTCATCAGCTTGTCGTGCAGGGCGAGGAAGCGGGCCGGCTCCTGCTGCCACAGGGTCAGGCTGTACTGGGCCGCCTTGGCGGAGCTCTGCCCCTTGAACGGCAGCAGCTTGATCACCAGCCCCAGATCGTCGGGATAGGCCTTGAGCAGCTTGGTCAGCTGGGGATCGAACTGCTTGCAGTAGGGGCAGTTGTAGTCGGTAAACAGCACCAGGGTCAGCTTGGGGTGCTTGGCGCCGAGGCGCGGGCTGGTGGTGCTGTTGAACAGCACGTCCTGATTGCCCTTGATGAAGTCGCCGAGCTGGGCCTCCTGGGCGGCGGCGTTCTGCTTCTCCCAGGATTCGGCCGCCTCGTCGAGGATCTTGGGGTTGGCGACCAGGGTCTCGCGAATGAGCTCCTTGATGCGTGCCTCCTGCTCCGGGGTGAAGGGCGCCGCCTGCAGCAAGGGGGCGCAGAGGGTGCCGGCAACGAGGGCGGTGCAGAGGGTCAGGGTGCGCAGTTTCAGGGTACGCAGGGTCATGGGATTCTCCTTAAAAATGGGGGGCATCGGCCTGGATGAGGCCGGCCTGGTGCAACACGTCGAGCAAGTCGGCCTTGTCCAGCAGGGGCGAGAGGATCTCTCCCTCTGGCAGGCCGGGCCCGTAGATCTGGTTGAAGGGGACGGCGGCCGCGCCGCGCTGGCGCAGGAAGGCGGAGATGGCATCGCTTGGCCGGCTCCAGTCGCCGCGCAGGGCCACCACGTCAGGGGCCGATAGGGCGCTTTGCACCTCGTCACGCAGCAGCACGTTGTACTTGTTGGCCTTGCAGGTGACGCACCAGTCGGCGGTGACATCGACGAAGACCCGCTTGCGCTGGGCCAGCGCATCGACGATGGCCTGCTCAGAGAGCGGCTGCCAGACCACCCGATCGACGCTGCCCGACCCCTGCGCCGTGAGGGCGCCCCCCAGCAGCAGGGCGCCGCCGATGAGGGCCGAGAGGGAGAGGGCCAGCGTGAAGCCGCGCATACCATAGCGCCAGAGGATGCCAATCAGCAGCGCCAGCAGCATGGCGGCCATCAGCCAGCCGGTGGCCGTGCTGCCCAGATGATTGCCAAGCAGGCTCGCCAGCCAGAGGCTGGAGCCCAGCATCATCAACCCGAGCAGGATGCGCAGTCGCCCCATCCAGCGGCCCGGTTTGGGCAGCCAGAGGGCGAGGCGCGGCAGGGCCGCCACCAGCAGCCAGGGCAGGCTCATGCCAAGGCCGAGCGCGGTGAAGATGAGCCAGAGCTGGCTAAGTGGCGCCGCCAGCGCAAAGGCCACCGCGGTGCCGAGGAAGGGGGCGGAGCAGGGGGTCGCCAGGAGGGTGGCGAAACTCCCTTGCAGGAAGTGGCCACCGAGCCCCTTGCCGCCACTGGTGGCGAGGCGAGTGCTGAGATTGCTGGGCAGGCGGATTTCGAACAGCCCCAGCAGGTTGGCGCAAAACAGCAGGGTCACCGCCACCATGAAGCCGATGAACCCGGCGCTCTGGAACTGGATCCCCCAGCCGACGGCCCCCTGGGTCGCACGCAGCAGGCTGCTCATGGCCGCCAGCACCCAGAAGGAGGCAATGATCCCGGCGCTGGCGGCGAGGAACTGCTTGCGCACCTGTCGCTGTTCGCTCTCTTGCTGCTGCAGCACGGTGCCCAGTTTCAGGGCCAGCACCGGCAGCACGCAGGGCATCAGGTTGAGGATGAGGCCGCCGAGCAGCGCCGCCCCCAGCAGCCAGATGAGAGGCTGGCCTGGGGCTGGCAAGGCGAGGGGATCGGCGATGGTGGCGCGGGTCTGCCAGGCCTCATCGCCGCTGCCGAGCAGCAGGCTGAGGGATTGACCGCGCAAGTCAGGGGCATCCCCCTGCCAGCCATCGCTGACCGGAACCCGGGCAATCAGGGTGTTGCCACTCACCTCGAGCGCGGGCTTGCCGAACTCGGCCCCCTCCAGCGCATCGATGAAGAGCGCGGGCGCCTGCCAGCCCTCTGCCCGCTCGGCGCGCAGCTGCAGCTGGTTGTGCTGGTAGCCGAGCTCGACCCGGGTGTCGGCGGGCAGCGTCTGCGGCAGGGTGCTCATGGTCTGGGCCCAGCCGAAGTCGAAACCGGCCGGCGCCTGCCCATCCACCGCCAGGGTGAAGGGGTAGTCGGTCAGGATGCAGACGTTGCTGCAGGTGGAGAGGCGCAAGGTGCCCTGGAGCGGCTGCCCGGCCGGGTAGTCGAGGCTCAGGGGGAAGCGCACCTGTTGCTGATAACCCTGGGTGCTGAGCCCGGCCACCTCGAAGGGGCGCGGCGTGGGCCAGTGCCACTGGAAGTCGCCGACCGGCTGATCCCACAGGATCTGGGGCGCTATGCCCCCTTCACCCGGGCTGCGCCAGTAGGTTTTCCAGCCGGACTCGAGGGCCACCTCGAGCAGGATGCGGGTCTGGTCAGGGGCGCTGCGGTCGGCTTGCAGCCGGACCTTGGCGTGATCGTTCTGGGGGCTGGTGAGCCAGCCCGTATCGCTGGCCAATCCGCTGGATTGCCACAGCAGGCAGCCCAGCAGCAGGCTCGCCTTGAAGAGAGTTGACATAAACGTTGTCTCGCAAAAAATGAATGACAGCAGGCTGAAAAAGCGCGGCTGAACTCATTCCCGCCAGACACAGAGGGTGAGGTGAAGTCGTCGTTCGGGGGGCGACACGGCCCGTGGCGGCGGCAGTGGCGGCGTGTAGCGCCAGAGCGGGGCCAGCAGCGCGATGAGCAGGGCCACCGCAAAGAACAGTTGCTCGAGGCAGAGCAGGGTGGTGGCGCTCAGCCACTTGCCGTTGAGCTGGCAGCTGTTGGGCTGCGGGCTGGCGGGCGTGCCCTTGTCGGCCTGGTCGTCGGCCGTGACGAAGGAGGGCAGGGCCTGACAGCTGAGAGCATGATCGAGCAGAGCCAGCCGGGCCAGCGGCTGGGCAGCGCAATTGAGCACCAGCAGGCAGACCAGCAGCAGGAGTCGTTTCGCCACGCGTTGTTGGTGAATCATGCTCGCCCCGTTCATCAAGATGGCCACATCCTAACGGCCAACGCCGGGTGGGGCAAGCCGCCGTCCGTTTTAAGGCAGAGGGGCGAGTGGCAGGGGTGGTCGGTTCTGTTTGGCGAACGCTTGTTCGCTAAAAGGGGGACCAGTATACTGCGCCGAGTCAAAATCCGAGGTGTTCGATGCTCAAACTTGCCCGTGTGCTGCTGCTTGGTCTGCTGCTCATCTTCTGGTTCCTGTTCGGTCTGCTGCTTTGTCTGGTGCGTCCGCGCCATCCCAACAACGTCTATGTCTTCGCCCGCATGTATCATGCTGTCTGCCCGCTGATCGGGCTCAAGGTCCGGGTGACGGTGGCCGACGAGGTCAAATCGGTGGGGCCGGCGGTCTACGTCTGCAACCACCAGAGCAACTACGACATCTTCACCGTGACCGGCGCGGTGCAGCCCGGCGTGGTGGCGGTGGGCAAGAAGAGCCTGCTGTGGCTGCCCTTCTTCGGCCTCATCTTCTGGCTCTCCGGCAACGTGCTGATCGACCGCTCCAACCGCTCCCGCGCCATCGGCACCATCGGCCAGGTGGTGGAGCGCATCAAGAATCGCGGCACCTCCATCTGGATGTTCCCGGAGGGGACCCGCTCCAAGGGGCGCGGCCTGCTGCCGTTCAAGGCGGGCGCCTTCCACACCGCCGTACAGGCAGAGGTGCCGGTGGTGCCCATCGTCTGCTCCAGCTACTTCGGCCAGATCGATCTCAACCGCTGGGACAACGGCGAGGTGCTGCTGGAGGTGATGGCCCCGGTCTGCAGCAAGGAGCACGGCGCCGCCGGCATTCGCGACCTCTCCGACAACTGCCGCGCCCGGATGGAGGCCAAGCTGGCCGAGCTGGACAGCAAGCTCGGTCATCCCCGGGCTGCCTGAGTACACCGCTGATTGCATGAGGGAGCCGCCGGCTCCCTTTTTTATTGGTTAAAATCACCACTTGATCGGTATTTTTCGCCACTAAGACGATATTGAAAATACCTGATAAAACCTCATCTATATGTAAGTAAAGGAAAAATTATCTTGGCATGGCTCTTGTAATGTCATGGGAAGAGATAGCCATCCCATCAACAAGGAGCCAGACCATGAGCGTATTTAGCCGCCTGACCGACGTGATCAATGCCAACCTGCACAGCCTGCTCGACAAGAGCGAAGAGCCGGAGAAGATGCTGCGGCTGATGATCGAAGAGATGGAGCAGGTCCAGGTCGAGATGAGAACCCAGGCCGCCCGCGTCATTGCCGAACAGAAGCAGCTGGAGCGTCATCAGCAGGCGTTGCAGCACCAGATCCTGGAGTGGGCGGCCAAGGCCGAACTCGCCATCCAGAAGGGGCGTGAGGACCTGGCCCGGGCCGCGCTGACCGAGAAGTTGGCCGAGGTCAAAAAATGTGAGCAACTGGAGCAGGACAAGGCGCGGGTCGCCGAGGTGCTGGCTCAGCTCACCGCCGACAGCGAGCGGCTGGCCGCCAAGCTGACCGAGGCGCGCGAGAAGCAGAAGCTGCTGACCCTGCGTGAACAAACCGCTCACAGCCGGCTGCGGGCCCGTGCCCAGGTAGACAACCAGCGCATGCACGAGCTGATGGCCCGCTTTGACGGCTTTCAGGGCCGGGTCGATCAGCTGGAAGCCCAGCTGGAGGCGGCAACCCTGGGGCAGAACCCCTCGCTGGAGGCCCAGTTCCGCGAGCTGGAGCTGAACGACGAGATTGAACGGGAGCTGGCCCGCCTCAAGAGTCAAAAGGTGGAGGCATAACCATGACGCCCTGGCCGAAGGATCTTGCCCATCGCAAGCTGACCGGCGTCTGCGCCGGCATCGCCAACGGGCTGGGGCTCTCCAGGGTGACGGTGCGGGTTGCGGCCCTGATGGCGCTGATCCTGATGCCGCCCTTGGCGCTGGCCGCCTATCTGCTGGCGGTACTGATCATGCCGCCCCGTCGTGAATTGAAGCGCTGGCTGGATTGACCCCGGGTCACTCAGCGGCATTAACCCAGTGAGGAGCAACACATGCTGGAATTTATCGTCTTGATGCTGGTTCTGGTCGGCATGGCGCTGGCCGGGTTCACCGTGCTGGCCATGCTGCTGGTGAGCGGCGTCTTCGTGCTGTTTGGCGCCCTGGCCGGCATGTTTGCCCTCATCATCAAGCTGGCGCCCTGGTTGCTGGTGCTGCTGGTGGTGTGCTGGTTCATCAGCAGCCGGCGCAAGCAGGCTAATACCTACCGTTGACACTCCCTGTTACCGGATCCTTCCTTGGCCGCTGTGTACAGCGGCCTTTTTTGCGTCTGCTGGTGGCGTGCTGATTTCAGCAGCCGGCGCAAGCAGGTTAATCAACACCTACCGTTGACACTCCCTGTTACCGGATCCTTCCTTGGCCGCTGCGTACCGCGGCCTTTTTTGTGTCTGGGTGGTGGCGTGCTGGTTTCAGCAGCCGGCGCAAGCAGGTTAATCAACCTGCCGTTGACACTCCCTGTTATCGGATCCTTCCTTGGCCGCTGCATACCGCGGCCTTTTTTGTGTCTGGGCGGTGGCCAGCCAGGACTGGCTGCAGGCGAGCCAGCGCTCCGGCTGGGTGATCAGCTGCTCCTTGAAGGCCTTGCTCTGCTGCTTGAGCCGGTATTCGAGGCGCAGCGCCGCCCCTTTCTCGCCGATGACCTGCTGCCATGCCAGGGTCAGCGGCCCTTTGCCACGCAGGGCGCGGGATCCCTTGCCGCTCTGATGCTGATGCAGGCGGCGGACCGGGTCCGTGCTGATCCCGGTATAGAGCAGGCCGCTGGCGGTGCGCACCATGTAAATGAACCAGTGGCTGGCGGGCGGACTGGCAGCCGGTTCGGCGCCGGGAGCAGGTTCTCTCATTCGATCTCTCTGTGCCACACTCAAGAGCAGCTCAAGGAGGTGCGATGCGAGCGTGGTGGTGGTTGTGGTGTTTGCTGTCGATATCGGCTCATGGCGAGACGCTGCGTCTCTACGACTATCATCAGCACCCCCCCTTCATGACCGGGGAGCAGACCGGTCTGAGCCGGGATCTGGTCAAGTATCTCAATGAAAAGCTTGGCGGAGAACCCAGGCTGGAACTTTGGCTGGTGAATCGGGCCAGACTGGCGCTGGAGATGTCGGACCCCGGCTTCGATGGCCTGGTGGCCTGGGTCAATCCCGCCTGGGTGGGGGATCCCCAGCGCGAGCTCTACCTCTGGACCTTTCCCATCATGCGCGATACCAACGAGCTCATCTCCAGCGTCGCCAGGCCGGTCATCTATCGCGGGCCCGACTCACTGAAGGGGATGAGCTTCGGCGGCATCGAGGGGTATCGCTATCAGGGCATCGACGAGGCGGCGGCCAGGGGCGATCTGGTGCGGGTCGATGCCAAGAAGGTCAAGACCAACTTCAGCCTGCTGGTGCGCGGTCGCATCGACGTGACCCTGGTGCCGGGCTCGGCGCTCACTTTCTTCACCCATGACCCGGCCTTCGAGGGCAAGCTGTTCGTCTCGCCCTTTGCCCAGTCCAGCTATACCCGCCACATCCTGTTGCCAAAATCCCGCAGCGCACTGCACAGCCGGCTGAATGACATCGCCGAGCAGATGGACCGAGATCCCAAGTGGCACGCCATTCTGGAATCCTACCGCGGCAGACCCTGAGCGTCGGCGTTGCGGCGCAGATGGCGCCCGAGCTTGTGCAGCGGCAGCAGGCTCACCAGCAGGCCGGCCCAGACGAAGGCAAACCCCACCGATTTCACCGGATCCGGCGTCTCGCCAAACCAGAAGATGGCGAGCAGGAAGGCGAGGCTGGGCTCTATGTACTGCAACAGCCCCACCGTGCTCATGCGGGTGCGCATCATGCCGTAGCAGAACAGCCCCACCGGCAACAGGGTCGCGGGGGCGCTGCCCATCAGCAGCAGTCGCTCGGTCCAGTCACCGGCCACGAACTGGCTGGCACCGCTCACCGCCAGAGCGCCGATGATCAGCAGGGCGACGGGCAGCTGCACCAGAGCCTCGAGGTAGAGGCTGACGCCGGCGTCATAGTGGACCTTCTTCTTGAGCAGACCGTAGAGGGCGAAGTTGGCCCCCATGATGAGGGAGAACCAGGGCAGCTGGCCGTAAGAAAAGAGCATGTAGGCCAGCCCCGCCAGCGCCAGTGCCACCGCCAGGTGTTTTTGCGGGGTGAGCTTCTCTTTGAGGAACAACACGGCAAACACGATGTTGAACAGCGGCGTCATGAAGAAGGCGAGGCTGGTGGCCAGCACCTGGCCTGTGGTGAGGCACCAAGTGAACATGCACCAGCTGATGGACATGACGGGGCCGGCCAGCAGGATGAGGCCGAGCTGGCGCGGTTCGCTGCGTAGCCGCGCCCAGGGCACCCGGTAGCCGATGAGGAGGAACAGAAGGCCCAGCAGCACCGCCGACCAGAGTACCCGGTGGGAGAGCAGCTCCCACATGTTGACTGCGGTCATGAACTGGTAATAGAGGGGCAGCATGCCCCACAGCACGAATGAGAGGGCCGCGCTGCCGGTGCCCATCCAGTTCTTCATCTCGCTCCGTTTATTAAATTAAACAAATGTGATTGCATGATAAGTATCTGCTGAATCTTTCACAAGCAGGATCCGGCGGAAAACTCTGCTACTATCGGGCCCATGAACCGACTCGACAGTTTGTTTGAACAGATCCGGGCCTGCCGCCTGTGCGAGGCACACTTGCCGCTCGGGCCCAGACCGGTGATCCGTGGCAGCGAGCGCGCCCGTCTGCTGATCATCGGCCAAGCGCCCGGCACCCGGGTGCATGCCAGCGGCATCCCCTGGGACGATCCCTCCGGCGATCGCCTGCGCCAGTGGCTCGGGGTGGACAAGGCCACCTTTTACGATGAATCCCGTATCGCCATCATGCCGATGGGGCTCTGTTATCCCGGCAAGGGCAAGTCGGGAGATCTGCCGCCGCGCCCCGAATGTGCACCCACCTGGCACGACAAGGTGCTGATGCTGCTGCCCAACATAGAGCTGACCCTGCTGATCGGCCAGTATGCGCAAGCCTACTACCTGCGGGATGCGGCGAAAGGGTCGCTGACCGAGACGGTACGCAGCTGGGCGGACTACGGCCCGGCCTGGTTGCCGCTGCCGCATCCGTCACCGCGCAATACCTTCTGGCTCAAGAAGAACCCCTGGTTCGAGCAGGATGTGATCCCCCATCTGCAACAAAGGGTCGCCCCACTGCTGGGGTGACCCTCGTTGGCTAGAGCGCCGGTTCGACCTGTGGTTTGGGCTTGCTGCGGGCCATGGCGATGAGCGGCAGTATGATGCACAGGCACCCCAGCAGCAGCGGCAGGCCCGGCTGCTCATCGAACAGCCATACCCCGATGGCGACCGCCATCAGCAGGCCGGTGTACTCCGCGGAGGCGATTTTGCTCGCCTCCGCCTTGCGATAGGCCACCACGCACAATCCCGCATAGACCATGATCAGCGCCGAAGAGCCGAAGGCGGGCCACCACATCTGCCACTGCCAGTCGCCCCCTTCCCACCAGGCCAGCGCCATGATGAAGGGCATGCTCAACACGTTGGTAAAGAACAGGGTCTGGGCGATGGGCTGCTGGAGCGGGATCCGCTTGATCAGCAGATTGTTGAGCGCCATGGAGAGCGCCACCCCGAGCGCCGCCAGCGCCGCCCAGTTCACCTCGGTGGGGCGCAGCACGATCAGCACCCCGACAAAGCCGATGAAGGCGGTCAGCACCTTCTGGCGCGAGATCGCTTCCCCCGCCAGCCACACCGCCAGCGGCACCATCATCAGCGGCGCCGCATAGAAGAGGGCGTTGGCGGTGGCCAGCGGCAGTCGGGTGAGGGCGATCACCATCAGGCAGACGCCGACGGCCCAGATATGGGCCCGCAGCAGATGCCACTTGAGCGCCACCGGCGGGTTGCGACGCCATGACCAGAGCAGCCAGGGAGCCAGCAGGATGGCGGCGGAGAGCTGGCGGAAGAAGACGAACTGGAACACCGGCTGGTCCGGCTCCAGCACCTTGACCAGCGCGTCGGAAAAGACCGCCACCATATTGCCCAGCACCAGATAAAGGATGCCGATCCCCACTGCATTCATACCACCTCCCATGTTTGATGAGGGAAGGGTAGCCCGTGGGCCGTTATCCAGTAAAATGATAAAAAATCACCATGCATGAGAATTTTGGATAATGAAGCTACCCCCCCTGCGTGCCGTTCAATACTTCGAAGTGGTTGCCCGCCTGCTCAGCTTTTCTCGCGCCGCGGTTGAGCTCAACGTCAGCCAGAGTGCGGTCAGCCACCAGATCCGCCTGCTGGAGGATTTTCTGGGTGAACGGTTGCTGCTGCGCCAGGGCCGGCTGCTGTCGCTGACGGCGCAGGGGGAGGTCTATTTCGAGGGGATCTCCGCCGGGCTCGGCCAGATTGCCCAGAGCTGCGAGCAGCTGCGCGGCGGCGGCGAAATGCGGATCAGGCTTGCAGTCTACAGCTCGTTTGCGGTGAAGTGGCTGATCCCGCGGCTGGCGGGGCTGCGCCAGCTCTATCCCGAGCTGGATCTCAGTCTGGAGATGGTGGCGGAGGATCCCGAACTCTCCGATCGGGTGGCGGACTGCTTCATCACCGTCTCCCCCAAGGGGCCCGGTTATATGCACGATCTACTCTATCGGGAGCGGTTGATGCCGGTGTGCAGCCGGCGGCTGTGGCAGCAGGTGGAGGGGGAGTGGCCCGCAGCTCTGTGGCAACTGCCGCTGCTCTCCATCCAGGCGATCTACAAGGAGAAGGGGGAGGATTGGCGGCGCTGGGCCGACGTGGGCGGGCTGACGATCGCCCCCGAGGCGAGGATGCACCATTTCAGCCACATTCTGCTGGCACTGGAGGCGGCCAACTGGGATCAGGGGGTGGCGCTCATCAACGACTATATGCTGCAGCCGGAGGATCCCGGTCTGGTGCGACTGCCGCTGCATGCACTCGAGACCGGGGACAACTTCTATTTCGTCTGCAAGCGTTCACGCGTCCATGAACCCGCCATCAGCCGGCTGCGCCAGTGGCTCTGGCAGGAGGCGCAAGCCAGCCTGCGCCCCGGCGAGAATGAACCGCTCAGGCGTGTTTGAATAGGCTCAGCACGAGCAGATTGGTGGCGGAGAGCCAGCGAAGGGCCGAGATATGGAGTGGCCTGACGGCAGGGCTCAGGCCACTTAGGTTCAGGCTTTTTTGAACTGGCTCAGGATAAACAGGCTGGTGGCACAGACCACCACCGAAGGGCCGGCCGGGGTGTCCTGATACCAGGAGAGCAGCAGTCCACCGAGCACGGCAAGGCAGCCGATGAGGGCGGCAAAGCCGGCCATCTGTTCGGGTGTCCGGCTGAAGCGGCGGGCCGTTGCCGCAGGGATGATCAGCAAGGAGGTGATGATCAGCGCCCCGACGAACTTCATCGCCACCGCGATCACCAAGCCAATCAGCAGCATCAGCACGCAGCGCAGTACATCAACTCTTACCCCTTCCACTCGCGCCAGCTCTTCCGAGATGGTCATGGAGAGCAGGGGATCCCACAGCCGCCACAGGGTGAGCAGCACCAGGGCGCCGCCGCCATAGATCCAGAGCAGGTCCATCGGCTGTACCGAGAGCAGGTCACCGAACAGGTAGGCCATCAGATCCACCCGCACGTTGTCCATGAAGCTCAAGGTGACCAGACCGAGCGACAGGGCGCTGTGGGCCAGGATGCCGAGCAGGGTATCGGTGGCCACCTGCTGGTTGCGGCTCATGATCACCAGCAGCATGGCCATGGCGAGGCAGCAGACCACCACCGCCAGGGTGAGATCCACCTGCAGCAGGATGCCGAGCGCGATGCCGAACAGGCAAGCGTGGGAGAGGGTGTCGCCAAAATAGGCCATCTTGCGCCACACCACGAAGCTGCCGAGGGGGCCGGCCAGCAGGGCGATGCCGAGGCCGGCCGCGAGGGCGTATAACAGAAAGCTGTCCACTTGATGATCCTGTCGGGTACGTTATTGATTGCGGGAGGGCAGGCGAATGACGGGGGCCTGCGGTTCATGATGATGGTGTTCGCCGTCGCAGTGGTGATGGTGGGTGTAGACCGCCAGCACCTCCTGCTCCGGTCGGCCGAACAGACGGGCAAATTCGGGGTGGCGAGCCACGCTCTCCGGTTCGCCGTGACAGCAGACGTGGCGGTTGAGGCAGATCACCTCGTGGGTGCTGGCCATCACCAGGTGCAGGTCGTGGGAGACCATCAGCACGGCGCAGTTGAACTCGGCGGCCAGCTGGCTGATGAGGGCGTAGAGCTCGATCTGGCCGTTGATGTCCACCCCTTGCACCGGCTCGTCCAGCACCAGCAGCTCCGGTTTGACCAGCAGGGCGCGGGCCAGCAGCACCCGCTGCATCTCGCCGCCGGAGAGTTTCTGCATCCGGTTGTCCAAGAGATCTTCCGCACCGACCCGGTTCAGCGCCTCCTCGATGGAGAGGCGGCCATTCTTACCAAGCTGCAGGAAGCGGCGCACCGTCAGCGGCAGGGTGGGATCCAGATAGAGGCGCTGGGGCACGTAGCCGACCCGCAGGTCGCGGCTGCGGGTGATTTGGCCCGAATCCGGCGTGAGCAGGCCCAGTACCAGCTTGCTCAGGGTACTCTTGCCCGCCCCGTTAGGACCTACCAGGGTAGTGATTTTGCCTTTGTTCAGGGTAAAGGAGACCTTGTCGAGCACGGATCGTCCATCAAATGAAAGACAGACCTCTTTCAGCTCCACCAGTTGGGTCATGACAGCTCCGGGGTTTACAGCCTGTGAGAGTTATAATATAACAATAACGTTGGTTTGTTATATTATCACACACACACTTCCTGACGAGATCTCTATGCGAATTCTTGCTTTGATCACTGCCCTGCTGGCGGTGAGTCTGCCTGTCCGTGCCCTCGAGGTGCTGACCACCATCAAGCCGCTGGGTTTCATCGCGGCCGCCATCACCGATGGCGTAAGCGAGCCCAAGGTGCTGCTGCCGACCGGCGCCTCGCCCCATGATTTCTCACTGCGCCCCTCCGACATTCGCAGCATCAATGAGGCCGACCTGGTGGTCTGGGTCGGCCCCGAGCTGGAAGGCTTCATGGCCAAACCGCTGGCCAAGCATGCCCATGTGTTGACCCTGACCCGGGTCGAAGGGATGCCGCTGTTCGATTACAGCAAGCAGGCCGGCCACGAAGAACACGCCGACGAGGGGCATGAAGGCCATGACCATGACGGTCATGAGGGGCACCACCACGAGGGCGTCGACCCCCACATCTGGCTGGGGCCGACCCAGGCGCTGGTCATTGCCAATGCCCTGAGCGAAACCCTGAGCGCGCAGGATCCTGCCAACGCCGAGCGTTATCGCGCCAACCTGCTGGCGTTCAAGGCCAAAGTAGAGGCCAAGGACAAGGTGATTGCCGAGCAGATGAAGGCGGTGAACCAGAAGGGCTACTTCGTGTTTCATGAGGCCTATGGCTACTGGGAGCGCCACTACGGCATGAGCTCCAAGGGCCACTTTACCGTGAGCCCGGAGCGACGCCCTGGCGCCAAGACCCTGGTGGAGATCCGCAAGGCGCTGGAAGAGAAAAAGGCGAGCTGCATCTATGCCGAGCCGCAATTTTCGCCGGCGGTGATCGAGTCGGTGGCCCGCAATACCGGTGCCAAGGTGCTGCTGCTGGACGAAGTGGGTGAACAGGTGCCGCTTGGCCCGGATGGCTATCCCCGGTTCATGCAGCAGCTGGCCGACGCTTTCGCCGAGTGCCGCTGACAGACCCGTCGAGCCGTGGTGCTCATCGATGGGACGAGCGCAGCCAACTATACTGACTTCCAGCATCTGACAGGGAGTGTCTTGTATGAAATGGCTGCTCGTTTCCACCTGCACGTTGGCACTATGCTGCGCCAGCGTGCAGGCATCCCGCCTCTCCGAATACATCGCCAGCCCCGAGCTGCGGGCAAAATTGCAGGAAGTGTATGGTGGTCGTGCCATTCAGCGGGCCGAGGCATTTTCGCGCCTGCTCACGCCCAGGGCCGGTACCACGGATCAGCAGAAGATCGAGCTGGTGAACAACTACTTCAACAACCTGACCTACAGCGATGATCCCAGGTTGTGGGGAGAAGCAGATTACTGGGCCAATCCGCTGGAGTTTATCGGCGCCCGCGGTGGCGACTGCGAGGATTACAGCATCTCCAAGTACTACACCCTGATGGAGCTGGGGGTGGACGAGAAGAAGCTGCGGCTGGCCTACGTCAAGGCGGTGCGTTACAACCAGTTCCACATGGTGACGCTCTACTTCGCGACCCCCAAGTCGGATCCAATGGTGCTAGACAACATCAACAGCCGGATCCTGCCCGGCAGCAAGCGAACCGACCTTATCCCCGTCTACAGCTTTGATGCCAAAAGCATCTGGATCATGAAGTCCCGCCGTGAAGGGACGCTGGCAGGCAGTGCCGACAGGTTGGCGCAGTGGACGTCGATGAAGACCCGGTTCTCCAGCGAGCAACTGCGCTCCCCCCGCCGCGAGCTATAGCTTGCCCACGGTTTTCAACTCCTCGAAATATTTGGCCGCGCCCGGATGCTGGTCGATGCTCAGCACCGGGCCGGTCTTATTGCGTGCCTGATGGAACAGGTTGGCGTAGCCGTAGGTCTGCTCATTGAACTTGGTTTGCTGGGTCAGCATGGCCTTGGTCAGGCGGTAAACATCGGCTTCCGGCGTGCTGGCGGTGGTCACCAGGGTAGCTGCGATGGCAAAGGTCGGCGTCGCCTTGAGGTTGCCCGGGTAGATGCGAGCAGGCACCTGACTGCGCTGGTAGTACTTCACCCCCTTGAGCAGTTGATCCCGGGTAGCTCCCTCGATCGGCAGAAAACGCACGGCGCAGCGTTTGGCTGTATCCAGCACGATGCGGTTGGGGTGACCCATCACCAGGCCATAGGCATCGATCTGCTTGCTGCACAGAGACTCGGCCAGATTGGCCACGCTCTTGAGATCGAGATCCTGCTCCTTGGTGCCCAGCACGTTGAACAGGGCGAGCGCCGTCTGGCGGGTGCCTGAGCTCTTGAGCCCCATGTCGATGGGGGCCAGCTTGAGCTGCTCCAGGCTGGTGATATCGCCGTCGGCCCTTACCACGATAGTGAAAGGCTCAGCGTGGGTGGCGAAGATGGCTCTGAGCTCTGGCTGCGGCTGACTGACATACGGACCCAGGCCGTGACTGGCCTGGTAAAGCCAGTCCGACTGCACCAGCGCATAGCGGGTCTCGCCACTTTTCAGTTGGCGCAGATTTTCGATGGAGCCCGAGGTCGCCTGTAGCTTGCACTGCAATCCGGCATCGCTCTTGTTGGCCAGCCGGCAGAACTCTTTGGCGATCTGGTGATAGATCCCCTGCTCACCGCCAGTGGCGATGGTCATGGTGTCGGCCAGTAGCGGCAGTGGGCACAGCAGAGTGAGCAACAATCCGGTCTTGTTCATCATGCCTCCTTGCTGGCGTAGCCATCGATGCCCCAGTTGCGCAGGGTATCGATATCCTGAATGTCGCCGGCCTCTGCCAGCAGGGTGTAGCCCGCGCTGTGCAGGCACTGGGCCACCAGATTCCAGTAGAGCGAGGCCTGGGTTGGCTGGCAGCTGATGAAGACAGGGTTGATGGGGTCGAGTTGATTGAAGGTCTCGTTGGTCATCGGGATGGCGCTGAACGCCATCTCCACGCCCTGTTCTTGCAAGGCGGCCAGCCGCTCCTGGGCAAGGGGTGGCACATGTTCCTGATCCCAGCGCCAGTCGAGGGTCTTGCCTCTGCCCTTGGCCAGCAGGGCGGAAAATTGCGTCCAGTCAGCATGGCCAAGCAGGCTGAGCGGCAGTTGCAGCCCCTCGACCGTGTGGTGCAACCAGAGATCGAGCAGGTGCCGGATCTCGTCTGGCGAGCTGTCCAGCGAGGGGGTGACCTCTGGAATGAGGCGGCTGTAGAGGCGAATGCTGCCCTGGGTCGAGAAGAAATGTTGTTGCAGCAGGCCTTCTCCCGCCTCTGTCAGGGTTTGCAGCGGCTGATTTGGTAAAGGGATCTGTTTGCTGAGCTGGCTGATCTTGAGCCGCTGTTGCAGCAGATCCCGTTTTCGTTCGGACACCAGCTGGTTGACCGAGGCCACCAGTTCCTTGAGATCCTGCAGCCAGGGGGAGGCCAGATTGCCGCTGAACTGGCGCTTGCGGATCTTCACCAACTGCTGGTTGATCTGCTCGAGCGGGCGCAGCAGCCGGTTGCAGACCCAGGAGATCACCAGGGTGAATACCAGCAGACCGGCCAGCAGTGCCGTGCCGGTACGGCTGATGGCATTCCACAGGTGCTGGTAGGCATAACCCGTGTGTCCTTCCAGGGTGAGGGTGCCCAGCATGCGCCAGCCATCGGTCAGCTCCTGCTCAATTTTTACCGGCGGCATGTCGATAACAGAGGGGAGCCAGGTCGGCACGTTTTGCTGCGCCGTGTGAAAGACCTTCTGAAACAGCACCTGGCCATCGGGATCCAGCAGGGTGACCGCGCTGACGAAGCCGCCGTCGAACATGGCGTTGACGATGGTTTCGGCCAGTACCTTGTCATCGTTGAGCAGGGTGCCCTGCAGCACTAGGCCGAGGGCCGTGATGGCGGTTTCCAGATTGGCAGACATCTGATCGAGGATGGACTGGCGTACCGTGGTGACCTCCAGCATGAACAGCAGGATGGCCCCGACCAGGAACAAGATCAGGATGATTCTATTTAACAGTTTCGCTAACGACATATCCACCCCATGGAAAAGTTATCGCAACATGCTGAAACCTTGGGTCTGATGCGAGCGGACCCGGCTCTTAAAAATAGGAAAAAAATGGTTAAAAAAGACGATCATTTCTGCCCATAAAGGAATGTTATGCATAAAATGTGAGGTTCATGCAGATTGCTATGAACTAATTGTGAGTATTTAGGTCAAACAATCAGTTTTATACGGTTTCATAACAAACAAACTGACCACTAACACCCTTAGATCTAATGACAGGATAGCGGATGAAACGTCTCCGTCCCTTGGTAGCGCAGGCCGCCAATTGGGAACCCCCGGTTCCCCGCAAACACTTTTACGCCATGCTATTGCTGACCGCGATGACGCTGTCAGCGGTAGCCATATTGCCAGCGCCGGGTGACATCCTGGAGCGGCCATTGCGTCTGGAGTTGCCGATTGCCACCAACGGCACCGCAACCAACGAAGACAATACGGACTTCAACGACATCCCGGATCACGAGCTGGTGGAAGCCGCGACCCCGGAAGATGACATCCCGACCGATGCCACCCCCCAGTGGCAGGATTATCGGGTACGAAACGGCGAAAACCTGACCACCATCTTCAACAACCTGGGTCTCTCCACCACCACCCTCTACAAGGTGCTGGATGCCGATACCAAGAACAATCTGGCACGTCTCAAGCCCGGTCAAACCATCGAGCTGCTGATCGATCAGGACAACATACTGCAGCAGATGAAGATTCGTCTGAATATCAATCAGACCCTGATCCTGGAGCGCACCGACGACACCTACAGCGCCAACATGCTCAACGAAGAGGTGGAGTGGCAGAAGAAGGGGTATGACGGGGTCATCAACGGCAGCTTTTACGTCAGTGCCCGCAATGCGGGGATCCCGGCCAACCACATCCAGAAGATTGCCAACCTGTTCCAATGGCGGCTCAACTTCGCCAAGGATCTGAAAAAGGGCGACAAGTTCAAGGTGCTGGTGCGCCAGGAGACGGTCGAGGGCAAGAGCACCGGCAATACCCAGCTGCTGGGGGTGGAAGTGTTCAGCCAGGGCCAGAGCGTCTCTGCCTGGTTGTCTGAAGATGGCAACTACTACGATGGCCAGGGCAACAGCCTGGAGCGCGGCTTCCGCCGTTATCCGACCCACAGCCGCTACCGGGTCAGCTCCAGCTTCAACCCGAACCGACGTCACCCGATCACCGGCCAGGTGCGTCCCCACGAGGGTACCGACTTTGCCCTGCCGGTCGGCACTCCCGTGATGGCAACCGGCGACGGTGTCGTGCTGAAGGCGACCAGCCACCCGCTGGCCGGCACCTATGTGGTGATCAAGCACGGTCGTACCCTGATGACCCGTTATCTGCACCTGAGCAAGCTGCTGGTCAAGCCGGGCCAGAAGGTGAAGATGGGTGACAAGATTGCGCTCTCCGGCAACACCGGCCGTTCCACCGGTGCCCACCTGCACTACGAGGTGCGGATCAACAACCGTCCAGTCGATGCCATGAAGGTCAAGCTGCCGATGGCTGAACCGCTCTCCGGCAAGGAGAAGCGTCAGTTCCTCGCCAAGGTGAAGAGCTATCGCAAGGAGATGGAGGCCGGTTGATGCCTCTCTCGTCGAAATAAAAAGGCCCCGCCACTCTGGCGGGGCTTTTTTATTGGCTGGTAGCCATCAATAGCCCTTGTCGAAGTCTATCTTGCCGTCCAGCGGCTGGCCGTCGATGAAGCGGATATAGTTGCGCACAAAGATCTGGGCCACATCCTCGGGGAAGCTGTAGGCGCTGTTGTGCGGCGTGATGATGAGGTTGGGCTGGCCCCAGAGCTGGCTGTCGGCGGGCAGCGGCTCCTGTGCGAACACGTCCAGCACTGCCATGCCCAGCTTGCCGGTGCGCAGCGCCGTGAGCAGGTCACCTTCGTGGATGGCATTGCCGCGCCCGACGTTGAACAGGATGGCGCCCGCTTTGCAGTGTTCGAAACGGGGAGCGGTGAAGAGGTGATGCGTCTCGCGGGTGGCGGGCAGGACGCTGACGATGACGTCAGCCTGCGCCAGCACCTTGTTGAGGGCCGGCAGTTGATACACCTGATCGAAGCCGGCCCGCTCGCGGCCGCTGCGGCTGATGCCAAGCACCTTCATACCGAAGTGCTTGCCGGTGTGGGCTATGTGCTGGCCTATGCTGCCGGTACCCAAGATAAGCAAGGTGCGTCCCTTGAGGCCGTGATAGGGGTGGCTTTGCCACAGCCGCTGCTTCTGCTGCTCCCGATAGAGCGGCAGCTGGCGCATCAGGCTGAGCAGATGGCCAAACACGTATTCGCTCATCAGCGGGCCGAAGATGCCGCGCACGTTGGTGAGCTGATAGTCGCGGCGGCAGCTGGCATCCAGCAGCACGTCGACTCCAGCGTAGGTGGACTGCAGCCAGCTGAGCTTGCCGGCCTTGGCCAGCAGCGGTTTGGCCCGCGCCGGTTCAGCCATCAGAATATGGGCTTCGCCGATCAATTTTTCGGCCTCGCCCTGGTTGTCGGCCCGCAGAATGCGCAAATGGGGGAGGTGGGCCGCCTTGAGCAGGCGCTCGTAGTGAGCATTGTCCTGGCTGAGCAAAAGAAGGGTACGTTGACTCATACTCTTGTTCCTTATCAGATTTGCGGCGCGGGAGAGAGGCCGCTCTGTCCTCATCTTACCCGAGTTGACCGGCCAACATAGCCGACCAGGCCGCTTTTTCGTTTTCGCGCGGCCCCTCGTGGGCTACAATCTGCCCCACATTTTGCAAAGGATCCGACTCCAGTGTTTGGTGACAAGTTTTATAAGCGACTGGCCGAGCTACAGCCTTGGCAACAGACCGTCTACACCCTGGCGCTGGCAGAGCGCATGTACCCCAACTATGCGCTGTTTTCCCAGGCCTCCGGTTTCGGGGATGCGAAGGCATTTCGCCACGCCCTGGATCAGATGTGGAATTACCTGACGGTGAAGGGTTCCCGTGTCAATCTGGGGGCGATCCTGGAGGCGTTTGAAGTCTATATTCCCGAGCCTGGCAAATTCGAGTCCTACGGTGCCTATCCGGCGCTGGATGCCTGCGTGGCGCTGGGCTGTGCCTACAACTCGGTGATCTGCCGGGTGGGTGAAGAGGCCAACGATGCCAGCCATGCGTCGGTGGGTACCGTGGCCGGTTTCATCGAGATGCTGGAAGAGCGCGACCTCACCGACGAGGAGCTCTACGAGCACGAATACATGGAAGCCGAGCTGGAGTTCCAGGTCGAGCTGCTCAAGCGGGTTGCCCATGAGCGCGACAGCGACCGCATTCTGGCTATCCGCACCTTTGCGGCCCAGGATGGTGTCTCCAATATCGGCATCAGTCTGGAAGAGTGAGCACACTCTTCCCGGCCCATAAAAAAAGCTCCCGTTCGGGAGCTTTTTTTATGCCCGCTCCTCGGTGAGGGGCCGGACGCTCAGCACCGGGGCCGCGTCTATCTCGTCGGCATTCATCATGGCCGAGATGCGCTGCAGGGAAGAGAGCAACAGGGTCTGTTCCCAGACCTCAAGTGCCTGAAAGCGCTGGATGAAGCGCTCCTGCAGCGGAGTGGGCGCCTGGGCCAGCAGGGCACGGCCTGCGTCAGTCAGCGTCGCATGCACCTTGCGCTTGTCGGTTTCGCTGCGGATGCGCTGCACCAGCTGGCGGCTCTCGAGGCGGTCCATGATGGTGGTGGCGGTGGCCTGGCTCATGTTGGTGTGATCCGCCAGCTGGCGCATGGAGATCTGGCCCAGCTCGTCGATCCCCTTGAGCAGCAAGAGCTGGGGCGAGGTCAGGCCGGCCTCCTTGATCAAGCGCTTGGAGTGCATGTCGATGGCACGAATTATCTGGCGCAGGGCGACCAGCACTTCATCATGTTTTTCCATGGGGAACGAATCGTCGAGGGGCTGTTGAGAGGCGCAAAATTCTCCGCCTAATTCGTCACAAGGTCAATATGGTTTTTACTGTAATGATTTCTGCTCTAATCATTTTTGTGTTAGGTTAGCGGGCATTTTCCGAATTTTGACCCGACCTTTGAGGAGCAAGATGATGAGTGACGAACTGGACATCAAGTCGCTGGCGGCCGACCTTCGGGTGGTCAGAGTGCGTTATGAACTGCCTGATACCTCGGCTTTCGTGCGTTACCAGCCTGCCTATGACGAAGACCCCAACAACCTCAAGGTGCACCACTACGATGGTGAGCTGCCCCTCTCCTGCAGCGAGACTGGTTCTTTCAACCTAAAGGAGTTGGTGAATGAATTGCGTTACGCCTATGTGCTGGTGCACCTCTTCCCGGACGAGAGCGCGATGAACTTCTATCTGACCGGGCTTGATACCGGGCTGGCCCAGCTGGAGTTCATCGGCGGATCCTACGACTTCAACCGGCTCTGGATCACCAGCGGCATCTCCAACCTGGGCGTGCCCATGGCCATCTTCCTCGGCAAGCGTCATGCGGTGAATGGCCAGCCTTCGGTCAGTCTGGTGGACCACCGGGTGCAGACGGCCGGCAAGCTGGTCTACCGCGCCATCGGTGGTGCCGGCGATCACGTGGGTGAAGACTTTTTCAACAACGACTAAGGAGGCCAGATGAGAGCAAGCAAAGGGCTATTCAAAGGCCTCAACCCGATCATGGCCATGACGGCGCTCACCGTTATCACCCTGTTCCTGCTGTTCGGGGTGTTCGTTCCCGAAACCGCCGCCAGCTGGTTTGTCGGCGCCAAGGATCAGATCATTGCCGGGTTCAAGTGGTACTACATTCTGGTGGTCGCCCTGTTCCTGTTCTTCGCTGTCTACCTGATGTTCAGCCGCTTTGGCAGCATCCGGCTGGGTGACGACGACCAGGTACCGGAGTTCGGCTACTTCGCCTGGTTTGCCATGCTGTTCAGTGCCGGCATGGGCATAGGGCTGGTGTTCTGGAGCATCGCCGAGCCGATGAACCACCTGCAGGGCAACCCTTTCATCACCGAAGGGATGACCCCGGAAGCGGCCCAGATCGCCATGCGCCTCACCTTCTTCCATTGGGGCCTGCATCCCTGGGCCATCTACGTGATCGTCGGCCTGTCGCTCGCCTTCTTCAGCTATCGGCGCAAGCTGCCGCTGGCCATCCGCTCCGTGCTCTATCCGCTGCTCGGCGATCGTATCTACGGCTTCTGGGGCCATGCTGCCGACGTGCTGGCGGTGTTCGGCACTGTGTTCGGGGTGGCCACCTCTCTTGGCCTCGGGGTCTCCCAGATGAACACAGGCCTCAACCAGATGTTCGGCATGGCGGTATCGCAAGCGAACCAGCTCTGGCTCATCGGCGGCATCAGCCTGATCGCCACTCTGTCGGCGGTCTCCGGGGTTGGGCGGGGGGTCAAGCTGCTCTCCGAGCTCAATATCTGGCTGAGTGTATTCGTGCTGGGCCTCTTCCTGGTGCTGGGGCCGACCACCTACATCCTCAACGCCTATGTGCAGAACATCGGCGATTACCTGCAGAACATCGTCAAGCTGAGTTTCTGGACCAACACCGAGGCCAATGGCACCTCGGCCTGGCAGTCGAGCTGGACCGCCTTCTACTGGGGCTGGTGGATTGCGTGGGCGCCGTTTGTCGGCATGTTCATCGCCCGCATCTCCAAGGGGCGTACCATCCGCGAATTCGTGCTCGGCGTGCTGCTGGTGCCCTCGCTGCTCGGCATGTTCTGGCTCACCGTGTTCGGCGGTACCGCCATGAATCTGGAGCTGTTCGGCGGTGGCGGCGTGGTGGCCGCGGTCAATCAGGACGTGACCCTGGCGCTCTACCAGACGGTGGAACTGCTGCACTGGGAGACCTTCGGCTGGATCGCCAAGGGCGTGCTGACCCTGCTGATCTGTACCTACTTCATCACCTCCAGCGACTCGGGCACCCTGGTGATCACGACCCTGCTCTCCATCGGCGATCAGGATCCTCCCGTGCTGCACCGCGCCATCTGGGGGCTGGGTCAGGGGCTGGTGGCCGCCATCCTGCTGGTCTCCGGCGGGCTGGCCGCCCTGCAGGCCGCCAGCATCATAGCGGCGCTACCCTTCTCGGTGATCATGCTGGCCATGTGCTACTCGCTGATGTTGGGGCTCAAGCAGGAGAGCCAGCACCAGTTCGAATACCGGCAGAAGCTCAAGCGCCACGACGGTTCAACCCACATGAGCCTGCTGGAGCGGATCGGGCCGGCTTGACCTGGCTGCATCCTGTTGCGGCTGCCATCAAGCAGCCAAACAAAAGGGGAACCTCGCGGTTCCCCTTTTATCTTTCTGATCGGCAGTCGCAGGTTACAGCATCTGCTTGAGGCGATAGAGCAGATCCAGCGCCTGCCGCGGGGTGAGCTCGTCCGGGCGCACCGCTTCCAGCTCATCGACCACCGGATGGCTCTGGAGTGCCATGGCCACCGGGGCCGGACGGGTTTCGCCGGCGGCCACCGGGGTGGCACTCTCCAGCTCGTGCAGTTTGTGACGGGCCTGCTGGATCACCGATTTCGGCACCCCCGCCAGCGCAGCTACCTGCAGCCCGTAGGAGCGGCTGGCCGCCCCCTCCTGCACTGCGTGCATAAAGGCGATGGTGTCGCCGTGCTCCACCGCATCGAGGTGGACGTTGGCCAGCCCTTCCATCAGCTCCGGCAGGCGGGTCAGCTCGAAGTAGTGGGTGGCGAACAGGGTGTAGGCGCCGATCTTGCTTGCCAGCTGTTCGGCGCAGGCCCACGCCAGCGAGAGGCCGTCGTAGGTGCTGGTGCCGCGACCGATCTCGTCCATCAGCACCAGGCTGCGGGCGGTGGCGTTGTTGAGGATGTTGGCGGTCTCGGTCATCTCCACCATGAAGGTGGATCTTCCCGATGCCAGGTCATCCGACGCCCCGATGCGGGTGAAGATACGGTCGATGGGGCCGATACGGGCGCTGTCGGCCGGCACGAAGGCGCCAATGTGGGCCAGCAGCACGATCAGCGCGGTCTGGCGCATGTAGGTGGATTTACCGCCCATGTTGGGGCCGGTGATGATCAGCATCCGCCGCTCCCTCTCCAGCCGGATGGGGTTGGCGATGAAGGGGTCTGTCATCACCTGCTCCACTACCGGATGGCGGCCCGCCTCGATCAGGATCTGATCTTCATCGATGAGCGTCGGGCAGCGGTAGTCGAGGGTCTCGGCCCGCTCGGCCAGGTTGGCCAGCACGTCCAGCTCCGCCAGCGCGGCGGCGGACTCCTGCAGATCGCCGAGGTGGGGCAGCAGGGCATCGAGCAGCTCTTCGTAGAGGCGTTTTTCCAGCGCCAGCGCCTGGGCCTGGGCGGTGAGCACTTTGTCCTCGTACTTTTTCAGCTCGTCGATGATGTAGCGTTCGTTGTTCTTGAGGGTCTGGCGGCGGATGTAGTGGGCCGGCACCAGGTGGCTGTTGGCGCGGCTCACCTCGATGTAGAAGCCGTGCACCTTGTTGTAGCCCACCTTGAGGGTGTTGATGCCGGTCAGCAGCCGCTCGCGCTCCTCGATGCGGGCCAGGCTGGCGGTGGCGCCGTTGGCCAGATCCCGCAGCTCGTCCAGCTCCTGGTTGAAGCCGTCACGGATGACGCCGCCATCGCGGATCAGCACCGGCGGCACCTCCATCACGGCGCGCTCCAGCAGATCCAGCAGTTCGGGGAAGGTGCTGGCGCGTTCGCGCAGCTGCTGCACCGCTTCGTGCTCGCTCTCCGCCAGCAGGCGTTGCAACTCGGGCAACTGGGCGAACGCCTGCCGCAGGCGGGTGAGGTCGCGCGGGCGGGCCGAGCGCAGGGCCAGGCGCGCCAGCACCCGCTCCACGTCGCCGACCTGGCGCAGCAAGCCGCCCAGATCGTCATAGAGGTTCTGCTCGATGAGCTCCTTGATGGTGCTCTGGCGGCCTTTCAGGATCACCCGGTCGCGGATCGGCTGGTGGATCCAGCGCTTGAGCAAGCGGCTGCCCATGGGGGTGGCGGTACAGTCCAGCACGGCGGAGAGGGTGTTGTCGTGACCACCGGCCAGATTCTGGGTCAGCTCCAGATTGCGGCGGGTGGCGGCATCCATGATGACCGCATGATCGGGCTGCTCGAGGCGCACGCTGCGAATGTGGGGCAGGGCGGTGCGCTGGGTGTCTTTGACGTACTGCATCAGGCAGCCGGCGGCGCACAGGGCGGTCTCGCTCTGTTCTACGCCAAAGCCCACCAGATCCTGGGTACCGAACTGCTGGCACAACAGCTTGCGGGCGGTACCGAGCTCAAACTCCCACTCCGGGCGGCGGCGCAGACCGCGGCGACCCTCGACGTGATGCAGGAAGGCGAAGGATTCGGGGTAGAGCAGCTCGGCCGGATTGGTGCGCTGCAGCTCCGCCAGCAGGGTCTCTTCTTTCTCGAACTGGTTGATGAAGAAGCGGCCGGAGCCGATGTCCATGGTGCCATAGCCGAAGCGGCGACCATCGTGATAGACGGCGGCGATCAGGTTGTCCTGCCGCTCGCTGAGCAGCGCCTCGTCGGAGACGGTACCCGGGGTGATGATGCGAATGACCTTGCGCTCCACCGGCCCCTTGCTGGTAGCGGGATCCCCCACCTGCTCACAGATGGCGGCAGATTCGCCGAGCTGCACCAGCTTGGCCAGATACCCCTCGATGGCATGATAGGGCACCCCCGCCATCGGGATGGGGCTGCCGGCCGACTGGCCGCGCTTGGTCAGGGAGATGTCGAGCAGCTGGGAGGCCTTGCGGGCATCGTCATAGAACAGCTCGTAGAAGTCGCCCATCCGGTAGAACAGCAGGATCTCCGGGTTCTCGGCCTTGAGGGTCAGATACTGCTGCATCATGGGCGTGTGGGCGCTGAGATTGGCGCCTGGCGCGGTGCCGGTAGCTTGGTGTTGTGCGGTCATGTGCGATTCCAGAAGGGGCCTCTGCGGGCCAGTGTCTGCGGTGATGAGCCTTGAGCTTGATGGCGCCATTCTACACATAAGCGCCGCGTCGGGGGAGGCTGGCATCTATGCCACTGTGGTTGCGGGCGGCGGAGGCGGGATCGCATAATGTGTCTCTTGAGTGGATCAGAAGGAGCCGTGATGAAACTGGACGCAGAGATAGAGCACCTCGCCATCGAGCTGGGTAAGGCCCTCGGTCAGCGCGGTTGGCTGGCGGCAACCGCCGAATCCTGCACCGGTGGCGGGGTGGCCAGCGCCATTACCGACATCGCGGGCAGCTCAGGCTGGTTCGATCGCGGTTTTGTCACCTACACCAACGAAGCCAAGCAGCAGATGCTGGGGGTGAGCGGCGAGAGCCTTGAGCAGCACGGCGCGGTGAGCGAAGCCGTGGTGCTGGAGATGGCCCGTGGTGCGCTGGCGCACTCCTCTGCCGCCATCAGTGTCGCCATCAGCGGCATCGCCGGCCCTGGCGGCGCGACACCGGGCAAGCCGGTCGGTACCGTCTGGTTCGCCTGGGCTGATCGATCCGGTCGTCATCACTCCCTGCTGGCCCGTTTCGACGGGGATCGCCGGCAGGTGCGCCAGCAGGCGGTGAGACAGGCCTTGTCGGGTCTGTTGGCCCTGCTCAGATAAATTGGGCTTGATACTGTATGAATAGACAGTATACTTAGCCCAACTTCATTTTTACTCACGATTTCCAGCGGAGATTGGCATGGATCAGAACAAACAGAAGGCACTGGCGGCTGCGCTGGGTCAAATCGAAAAGCAGTTTGGCAAAGGCTCCATCATGCGTCTGGGCGACAGCAAGACCATGGATATCGAAGCCATCTCCACCGGCTCCCTCTCCCTGGACGTGGCGCTGGGCATCGGTGGCCTGCCGTGCGGTCGTATCGTCGAGATCTATGGCCCGGAATCTTCCGGTAAAACCACGCTGACCCTGCAGGTGATCGCCGAAGCGCAGAAGAAGGGCAAGACCTGCGCCTTCGTCGATGCGGAGCATGCGCTGGATCCCATCTATGCCGCCAAGCTGGGCGTCAACGTCGACGACCTGCTGATCTCCCAGCCGGACACCGGTGAACAGGCGCTGGAAATCTGCGACATGCTGGTGCGCTCCAACGCCGTTGACGTCATCATCGTCGACTCCGTGGCAGCCCTGACCCCGAAAGCGGAAATCGAAGGCGAGATGGGTGATTCCCACGTCGGCCTGCAGGCCCGTCTGATGTCCCAGGCGCTGCGCAAACTGACCGCCAACATCAAGAACGCCAACTGCCTGTGCATCTTCATCAACCAGATCCGGATGAAGATCGGCGTCATGTTCGGCAGCCCGGAGACCACCACGGGTGGTAACGCGCTCAAGTTCTACGCCTCCGTGCGTCTGGATATCCGTCGCATCGGCGCCATCAAGGAAGGTGACGAAGTGGTCGGTAACGAGACCCGCGTCAAAGTGGTCAAGAACAAGGTGGCCCCGCCCTTCAAGCAGGCCGAGTTCCAGATTTTCTATGGTGCCGGCATCTCCAAAGAGGGCGAGCTGGTGGATCTGGGCGTCAAGCACAAGCTGATCGACAAGGCTGGTGCCTGGTACAGCTACAACGGCGAGAAGATCGGTCAGGGCAAGGCCAACGTCATGAAGCTGTTCGCCGAGAACAAGGCGATGGCTGGTGAAGTGGAAGCCCGTCTGCGCGAGCTGCTGCTCTCCGGTGCCGTACCTGTCGATGACAAGGCTGCGCCGGTTGAGGCAGAAGAGTTTGATGCCGAAAGCGAACAAGAGTTCGAATAAGGAACAAAGGAAGGCCGGGTTGATACCCGGCCTTGTTATTTATGGTTGATGAATCTGCTGACAAACCGGTCGAACTCACTTTTGAAGAGCAACTGGCGGCGGCCCGCGCCTTTGCCATGCGCAGTCTTGCTCGCCGCGAAAGCGCCGAGTCCGAGCTGGCCAGACGGCTGCGCCAGCAGGGCTATCAGGAAGAGGTGATCGAGGCGGTTGTCGATTATTGCCGGGGTTATAACTGGGTCAACGACGAGCGCTATGGCGCCATGGCGGTAAGAGCCGGAGCGGCCAAGGGGCACGGTCCCATCAAGATCCGTTTCGAGCTGCGCCGCAAGGGGCTGGATGACAACCAGATCGACGCCGCCTTCGAGCAGCCGGAGCTGGACTGGTTTGAACTGGCCTTGGCACTGTTGGAGCGGCGAGCCAACGTGGCTGACCTTGCCGATTTCAAGCTGCGGATGAAGTGGCTCAAATACCTGCTGGGGCGCGGCTTTACCCAGGAGCAGGGACGCTATGCGTTGAGCGCCTTGCAGGAGCGCGAGCTTTAACCACACCGTTTCTGCTCTCCTGCAACCGTCTCAGTCTGCTTATGACCTGCAAGGGGGGATGGTGGCGTACTTGTTACCTAGCTCCAACACCAAATACCAAACACCCAGCAGCCAAGATTGTCATGGCGCAGTTCTGCCTCTCGCATGATACCTTCTGCTCGGGTTGTCCGTATCGTCTATCCCGCCGCCATGGACATGGTTGCATGCCCTTTGCCGCTGGTGTCTGTGGATTCAGCAACTTGCATCCTGGTGGTAGACGCGGTGAGAGGCTCCTCGGCAGCAGGCCGATTTTCCGCTGCCATCGGCCAGAACCATGGCTGAAAACGCCCCGGTTTGTCTCCCTTTTCTACCAGTCCCCATTTATGCGCGCTTTTTCACCCGTGGCGGCCCTGTCCGTTTTACTTTACCCCGCAGAAAACTTACATTAATGCGGTTAAAAGTCCGTATTCGAATCAAGCAGGATTTTCCATGTATATGTCCACGTCAGAGATTCGCGCCGCGTTTCTCGAGTATTTCCGTTCCCAGGGGCACCAGGTTGTCTCCTCCAGCTCGCTGGTACCGCATAACGACCCGACCCTGTTGTTTACCAACGCGGGTATGAACCAGTTCAAGGACGTGTTCCTTGGCGCAGACAAGCGTGCCTACAATCGCGCGACGACTTCTCAGCGTTGCGTGCGTGCCGGTGGTAAGCACAACGATCTGGAAAACGTCGGCTATACCGCTCGTCACCACACCTTCTTCGAAATGCTGGGCAACTTCAGCTTCGGCGACTACTTCAAGCAGGATGCCATCAAGTTTGCATGGGGCTTCCTGACCGAGGTGCTGCAACTGCCGAAAGAGCGCCTGCTGGTGACCGTCTACGCGACTGACGATGAAGCCTTCGACATCTGGGAAAAAGAGGTCGGTGTGCCGGCCGATCGCATCGTGCGCATCGGTGACAACAAGGGCGCACCGTACGCTTCCGACAACTTCTGGGCGATGGGCGATACCGGTCCGTGCGGTCCTTGCACCGAGATCTTCTATGACCACGGCGATCATATCTGGGGTGGTCGTCCCGGCTCACCGGAAGAGGATGGCGACCGTTTCATCGAGATCTGGAATGTGGTGTTCATGCAGTTCAACCGTCAGGCTGATGGCACCATGGAGCCGCTGCCGCGTCCGTCCGTGGATACCGGCATGGGTCTGGAGCGTATCTCCGCCATCATGCAGGGCGTGCACTCCAACTACGAAATCGACATCTTCCAGGCGCTGATCAAGAAAGCGGCCGAGATCGTCGGCACCACCGATCTGAGCAACCAGTCCCTGCGCGTCATCGCCGACCACATCCGCTCCTGTGCCTTCCTGGTGGCAGATGGCGTGATGCCGTCCAACGAAGGTCGCGGCTACGTGCTGCGTCGCATCATTCGCCGCGCCGTGCGTCACGGTCGCAAGCTGGGTGCCACCGAAGTGTTCTTCTACAAACTGGCTGCCGAGCTGGCGGCACAGATGAAGGATGTCGCCGCCGAGCTGATTGCCCAGCTGCCGCTGGTCGAGCGGGTGCTGCGCATCGAAGAGGAGCAGTTCGTCCGCACTCTGGACAGAGGCCTGCTGCTGCTGGAAGACGTGCTGGCCAATCTCGGTGATGCTAAGGTCATTCCGGGCGAGGTGGTGTTCAAGCTGTATGACACTTACGGCTTCCCGGCCGACCTGACTGCCGACGTGGTGCGCGAGCGCGAGATCGGCATCGACGAAGAGGGCTTCAAGGCCGAGATGGAGAAGCAGCGTGCTCGCGCCAAAGAGGCTTCCAGCTTCGGCGTGAACTACAACGAGATGCTCAAGCTCGACTTCGAGACCCCCTTCACCGGTTACAAGACCCTGACCGAGCGCACCCGTGTGGTCGGCATCTACAAGGGCGTGGACGAGGTGAGCGGTCTTATCGCCGGTGACGAAGCTGTCATCGTGCTGGAGCAGACCCCCTTCTACGCCGAGTCCGGCGGCCAGATCGGCGACAGCGGTACCCTGAAAGTGGACGACGGCATCTTTGCCGTGACCGATACCGTCAAAGCGGGCAAGGCGATCATCCACAAGGGTTACATGGAGCTGGGCACCCTGGAGAAAGGGGCCGAGGTCGAAGCCGTGGTCGATGGCGAGCGTCGCCAGGCCATCGCCCTGAACCACTCAGTGACTCACCTGTTGCACGCTGCCCTGCGTCAGGCGCTGGGTGGTCATGTGACCCAGAAAGGCTCTCTGGTGGGCGCCGAGCGCATGCGCTTTGACTTCTCCCACTTCGAGGGGATGACCATGGCGACCATTCGCCGGGTCGAGGAGCTGGTCAACAACCAGATCCGCGCCAACCACGAAATCACCACCCAGCTGATGGATCTGGAAGCCGCCAAGTCGGCCGGCGCCATGGCGCTGTTTGGTGAGAAATACGAAGACGACGTGCGCGTGGTGCGCATGGGCGACTACTCCACCGAGCTGTGCGGCGGTACTCACGCCAAGCGCACCGGTGACATTGGCTTCTTCAAGATCATCGCCGAGAGCGGCATCGCCGCCGGCGTGCGTCGTATCGAAGCGGTGACCGGCAAGGCCGCCATCGACTTCATGCATCAGGTCGGCGAGCAGATCGAAGAGGCTGCCGCACTGGTGAAAGGTGACCAGTTCTGCATCGCCGACAAGATTCGCCAGGTGCTGGACAAGGCCAAGATGATGGAGCGCGAGCTGGAGCAGCTCAAGGCCAAGCTGGCCGCTCAGGCCGGTAACGACCTGCTGGGTCAGGTTATCGAGATCAAGGGTCAGAAGGTGCTGGTTGCAGCGCTGGAAGGGGCCGATCCGAAATCCCTGCGCGGCATGCTGGACGAACTGAAGAACCAGATGAAGTCCGGTGTCGTGCTGCTGGCCACCAGTGGCGAGGGAAAGGTCAACTTGATCGCGGGCGTCACCAACGACCTGACCGGCAAGGTCAAGGCCGGTGAGCTGGTCAATCTGGTCGCCCAGCAGGTGGGCGGCAAGGGCGGCGGTCGTCCCGACATGGCCCAGGCGGGTGGTACCCAGCCCGAGGCAGTGCCGGCAGCCCTGCAATCCGTACACTCCTGGCTGGAAGAGCGCCTGTAATCGGGCGAGGTGATCTGTGGCACTCTATGTACAGAAGTACGGCGGCACCTCGGTCGGCACGCTGGAGCGGATCGAGGCGGTAGCTGAGCGGGTCGAGCAGACCCGCGCCCAGGGACACGACGTGGTGGTGGTGGTCTCCGCCATGTCGGGCGAAACCAACCGGTTGCTGGGCATGGCCCAGCAGCTGGATCCTGATGCCAACCGGCGCGAGATGGATGTGCTGGTCTCCACCGGTGAACAGGTCACCATAGCGCTGCTGGCGATCGCGTTGAACAAACGCGGTTGTCCTGCGGTCTCAATGACCGGCGATCAGGTTCGCATTCATACCGATTCCGCTTATGGCAAGGCGCGTATCACCCACATCGACACCGAGCAGGTTCAGGCTGAACTGGGTGCGGGCAAGGTGGTGGTGATCGCCGGCTTCCAGGGCCGTGACGAGCACAATGCCATCACGACGCTGGGCCGCGGTGGCTCTGACACCACGGCGGTTGCCGTGGCGGCGGCCATCAAGGCCGATGAATGCCAGATCTTTACCGATGTGGATGGGGTCTATACCACGGATCCGCGCATCGAGCCCAAGGCGCGCCGTCTCGATACCATCACCTTCGAGGAGATGCTGGAGATGGCCAGTCTCGGCGCCAAGGTGCTGCAGATCCGTTCGGTGGAGTTCGCGGGTAAGTACCGCGTACCGCTGCGGGTGCTGTCGAGCTTTGTCGATGGAGAGGGAACCTTAATCACATATGGAGGTGAGAGGATGGAAGCTCCCCTGGTATCCGGGATAGCGTTCAATCGCAACGAGGCGAGCCTGACCATTCTGGGTGTGCCGGACAGGCCCACCGTGGCTGCGCAGATCCTGAATCCGATCAGCGACGCCAACATTGATGTCGACATGATAGTGCAGAACACGCTGGGCGATGGGACCGCCGACTTCACCTTCACGGTGAATCGCGATGACTATCGCCGGGCGCGCGCCCTGCTGGAGGAGACCGCCAGCGAGCTGGGGGCCGCCTGCGTGCAGGGCAACGGTGAGATCGCCAAGGTTTCCATCGTCGGAGTCGGGATGTGGAACCATCCTGGCGTCGCCCGCACCATGTTCAAGGTATTGGGCGAGGAGGGGATCAACATGCAGTTGATTTCCACCTCTGAAATCAAGATATCCGTGGTGATTGACGAGAAGTACCTGGAGCTGGCAGTGCGTGCCTTGCACTCCGCTTTTGGGCTGGATCAGGAGCCTCATGAGCAGCCCTTGGGAAACAATCCCTGATTGATTTAGTTTCAACCATTTACCATATCGGTATCTTTGTAAGATAATGTCGCATATCGATATAAATACAAAACAGGATACAGGAGCAAGCGAATGCTTATTTTGACTCGTCGTGTAGGGGAAACCCTGATGATTGGTGACGAAGTGACTGTCACCGTACTGGGCGTGAAAGGCAATCAGGTTCGTATCGGTGTGAACGCACCGAAAGAGGTCTCCGTACACCGCGAAGAGATCTACCAGCGCATCCAGGCCGAGAAAGTTCCGGGCCAATCCGGCTTCTAAGCGGCGTTAATGGCTGTGACAAGGCGACACCTCATGTGTCGCCTTTTGTTTTTCTGGGGTGCTGAAAATTGTGTCGCAGGGAGTAAAAGAGCGGGATAAGTGTCGATATTGCTTGAATATTCCACGCTTTGACCAAATGCTGAGCGAACGCGTTTTTTTCTCCAAAAAAGTGTTTGACTAAAAATCCCTGTGAAGTATTATCAGCCCCGCAAACGGAGAGGTGGCCGAGAGGCTGAAGGCGCTCCCCTGCTAAGGGAGTATGCGGCTTATACCCGCATCGGGGGTTCGAATCCCCCCTTCTCCGCCATTTGCGCCCGTAGCTCAGCTGGATAGAGTACCTGGCTACGAACCAGGTGGTCAGAGGTTCGAATCCTCTCGGGCGCACCATAGTGAAAGGCGCCCGTAGCTCAGCTGGATAGAGTACCTGGCTACGAACCAGGTGGTCAGAGGTTCGAATCCTCTCGGGCGCACCATACAGAAGACAGCCTCGACCTCGGTCGGGGCTGTTTTTTTATATGGCATTTCACCGGAAGGGCTGACACGGCTCAGCTCGCGGTATCCTCCCGTTTGGCTCGACAGCCGTCATCCGTCTTGGTTTCAGCCCAACAACAGCGTGACGAAGGCTCCTATGCCTGCATGACGTGCTCCCTTGTCGTGCACCCTTGCCATCTTCTCCCTCACGCTCACGGTATCGCGTCGTATGGCTGTCTCCTTGCCTGAGGCAATCCTTTATCTTCCTTGTGATTACTGTCCCCAGATGAGCGCAGAGGCGGTTTGCGGGCAATAAAAAAGGATGCTGCAGCATCCTTTTTCATCCCCGCAGTGCGGGATCAGCTTTTCAGCCACTTGCGAATGCGGTTGGCATCGCCGACCGGGGTGCGTTTGCCCACGGAGTTGAGCAGCACGATGGCTAGCTCGCGGTTGTCCGGCTTGGCGCGCATCAGCAGGCAGCGGCCGGCCTCGTCGGTAAAGCCGGTCTTGGAGAGGCGGACATCCCAGTCCGGGTTCTTCACCAGCGGGTTGGTGTTGTTGAACATCAGGCTGTAGGCGGGGGTGCGAAAGCGCATGTCCTTACTGGTGTCCTGGGTGAACTCGCGGATCAATGGCTGGCGATAGGCGGCGGCGATGAGCTTGGCCAGATCCTGGGCGGTGGAGACGTTGCGAGTCGACAGGCCGGTGGAGTCATAGAAGCGGCTGTTGCGCATGCCCAGCTGCTTGGCCTTGTTGTTCATGGCCCGCACGAAGGCGGGGCGTCCACCGGGATAGTGACGGGCCAGCGCCGAGGCCATGCGGTTCTCCGACGACATCAGCGCCAGGTGCAGGGCATCGCGGCGTGATACCTGGGTGCCCATGCGCACCCGCGAATAGGTGTGCTTGATGGCGTCTCTGTCGTTCTGATCGATGGTCAGGGTCTGGCCGAGATCCTGGCGGGCATCCAGCACCACCAGTGCCGTCATCAGCTTGGTGATCGAGGCGATGGGGCGCACCCGGGTGGCATTCTTCTGGTACAGGGTCTTGCCCGTACCGACATCCATCACCAGCGCGCTGCTCGATTGCAACTGCAGTTTGGCCGGGTTGGGGGCAGCCAATGCTGCTGGCAATCCCAGCAGTCCAACCAATGCATAAACCAGCGCCATAGCGCTAACCCGACACCGCATACTACCGACTCCATTCACGTCGAATAAAAGGCGCTAGATTCACTCATTTTTACCCTCGCTTGACAAGAGTGCCAGCGGGTAAATCGCCATTATTTAGCTAAAAAAAGGGCCATCTTGCGATGGCCCTGTGTATTTGTCTCAATCCCGTGGCGCACTGGCTTTGCGTTTGCTCAGCCAGCGCCAGATCAGCGCGATGAGACCGCCGACCAGCAGCACGATCGGCAGGCAGAGAATGATGCTGAGGAACTGGGACTGATACTCGGACGCCAGCTTGGTGTGGCTCAGGAAGTAGCCAAAGCCGACCAGCGGGCAGATCCACATGATGGAGCTGACCAGATTGACGATGAGAAAGCGCCCCTGCGGCAGCTCGGTCGCGCCGACGATATAGGGGTAGGCGGTGCGCACGAAGGCGATGTAGCGGGCGGTGATCAGGGTCACGATGCCGTATTTGTCGAGCAGGTAGTACACCTTCTGCTGGTGCTTCTCTTCCACATGGGACAGCAGCCGGTGGTAGAGCTGGGTATGGCCCAGGAAACGCCCCTGCATGTAGCCGAGCCAGGTGCCGACGAAGGTGGCCAGGATCAGCAGCGGGATCACCCCAAGGGAGAGCACGTCCTGATAGATGAGCACGCCGGTCAGGATCAACAGGCTGTCGCCAGGCAGAAAGGCGGTGGGGATGAAGCCATTCTCCAGCACCAGAAACGTCAATAACACGCCGCAGACCATGAAGGCCATCTTGGGATCGGATAGCGTCACCAGATCCTGATGCATAAAGGCGTGAGCCAGTTGGTAAAACTGCTCCATAGTTGCAAACTCCGCAGGTTAGCTGGGTTGATCAAGCAAGGGCATGGCCAGCACCTTGTCGATGCGCAGACCATCCATGTCAACAATTTCCAGTTGCCACTGTTCCAGCGTGACCAGATCTCCGGTCTGGGGAACGCGGCCAAGGAGCAGCATGATAAGCCCTCCGAGGGTGTGATAGTGATGTTTTTCTTCTTCCGGTAGCCGAACCAGTCCCAGACAGTCCTTCAGCTCCGGCAGCGGAATGAGGCCGTCGAGCAGCCAGCTGCCGTCGGTACGCTGGAATGCCCAGTTGTCGTCGCCGTCCTCCTGCTGGAAGTCGCCGGCCAGGGTCTCCAGCAGATCCTGCTGGGTGACCAGCCCCTGCAGCTCGCCATATTCGTCCACCACCAGCACCATGTGTTCGGAGTGGGTGCGGAAGTGGTTGAGCAGCTCGAGGCCGTTCAGGGTCTCCGGCAGCAGGCTGCCATCCTGGGTCAGCGCCGCCAGATCGATGGGCTCTCCCTTGATGTAGGCGTGCAGTACCTTGCTGACATTGATGATGCCCACCAGTTCCGACAGGCTGCCGTCACAGACCGGGAAGAAGCTGTGGCGATACTCCACCAGTCGCTGCAGGTTCACCTCCAGCGGCAGGGCGAGGTCGAGATAGCGAATGTCGCTGCGCGGCACCATCAGTGACGAGAGGCTGCGCTCGTCGAGGCGGAACACATTGCGCAGCATAGTGTGTTCGTGATCCTCGATGATCCCGGCCTCCGAGCCCTCCACCAGCATGGCGTGGATCTCCTCCTGGGTCACGTTGGCACCACCGTCCTGGCTGACACGCAGGATGCGCAGGCTGGCCTTGGTGGAAGCAGACAGCAGCCAGACGAAGGGGCGGGTGAGCGCCGCCAGCCACATCATGGGGCGGGCCACCAGACAGGCGATGCGCTCGGCGCTGAGCTGGCCCAGGCGCTTGGGCACCAGCTCGCCGATGACGATGGAGAGATAGGTGACCACCACGATGACCAGCACGGTGGCGAGCAGGCTGCTGCTCTTGGGGGCCATGCCCCACTCCTGCAGCCAGAGCGCCAGTGGCTGGGCCAGCAGGGATTCGCCGTAGATACCGTTGAGCAGACCGATACTGGTGATGCCGATCTGCACCGCGGAGAGAAAATGGGTCGGATCTTCACTCAGTTTGAGGGCGATGGCGGCAGAGCGGCTCCCTTCGCTGACCATCTTGCTGAGGCGGGCCTTGCGCGCGGTGACGATGGCGATTTCCGACATGGCGAAGACGCCATTAAGCAAAATCAATCCAAACAGGATCAATATTTCCATACTGCAACAGCACTCCGAGTAGAAAAGATCGCTGGCAGTGTAATGAATTTGGGGGCGATGCGCTTGTGAAAGCGGGTGATTTGGCTCGCTAATTTTGCATGAAGAAGCGCAAAAAGCGCGGGGTGGCGGCGGGCGGTCAATAAAAAGCCCCCTGCAGGAGGGGGCTTCTACCAAGTCAAATCCGGCTTACAGCGCGGCGATCTCGGCCTGTTGGGCTTCCAGCTTGGTCAGCTGGAGACGGTAATCTTCCAGCTTCTCGCGCTCCTTGATGATGACCGCTTCCGGCGCCTTGGCGACGAAGGCTTCGTTGCCAAGCTTGCCTTCGATACGGCCGCACTCGCCCACCAGACGAGCAACCTCTTTGGCCAGACGGGCCAGCTCGGCATCCTTGTCGATGAGACCGGCCATCGGGATCATCAGCTCGGTGGCACCGATCAGCTTCTTCACCGACAGCGGGGCGGTTTCACCGTCCGCCAGTACGCGGATGGACTCCAGACGGGCCAGCGACTTGAGGAAGGCCTCGTTGTCGGCTGCGCGCTGGGCATCCTTGGCATCGCACTGGAGCAGCACGTTGAGCGGCACGCTCGGTGCCACGTTCATCTCGGCGCGGATGTTGCGGATGCTGACGATGAACTCCTTCACCCACTCCTGATCCGCCATCGCGGCTTCGTCCACCTTGGCGGCGTCGAACTCCGGGAAAGCCTGAATCATGATGGTGTCGGCGTGTACGCCGGCCAGCGGGGCGACCGATTTCCAGATGGTTTCGGTGATGAACGGGATGATCGGGTGGGCCAGGCGCAGCAGGGTCTCAAGGACGCTGACGAGGGTGTGGCGGGCAGCGCGCTGCTCGGCCTCGGAGCCCTTGGTCAGTACCGGCTTGGTCAGCTCCAGATACCAGTCACAGAACTGGTTCCAGATAAATTCGTACAGCACGCCTGCGGCGATGTCGAAGCGGTAGGTATCGAGGGCGGTACGGAAGTCACGGATGGCCACTTGCAGCTGGGACTGGATCCAGCGATCCGCCAGGCTGAACTGCATCTCGCCACCGTTGAAGCCACAATCCTGATCTTCGGTGTTCATCAGCACGTAGCGGGAGGCGTTCCACAGCTTGTTGCAGAAGTTGTTGTAGCCATCCAGGCGCTTCATGTCCCAGTTGATGTCACGACCGGTAGAGGCCAGCGCCGCCAGGGTGAAGCGCAGGGCGTCGGTGCCGTGGGCCTCGATCCCTTCCGGGAACTGCTTGGCGGTACGCTTGCCGATCTTCTCGGCCATCTGCGGCTGCATCATGTTGCCGGTGCGCTTCTCCAGCAGATCTTCCAGCGAGATGCCGTCGATCATGTCGAGCGGATCCAGCACGTTGCCCTTGGACTTGGACATCTTCTGGCCTTCTTCGTCACGGATGAGGCCAGTGATGTAGACGGTCTTGAACGGGACTTGCGGCTGGCCGTTTTCGTCCTTGATGAAGTGCATGGTCATCATGATCATCCGGGCAATCCAGAAGAAGATGATGTCGAAGCCGCTCATCAGCACGTCGGTCGGGTGGAAGGTCTTGAGCGCCTCGGTGTTGTTCGGCCAGCCCAGGGTGGAGAAGGTCCACAGGGCGGAGCTGAACCAGGTGTCGAGCACGTCTTCGTCCTGACGCAGCACGGTCACGGACGGGATGCTGTGCTTGGCGCGCACTTCGTCTTCGTTGCGGCCCACGTAGACGTTGCCGGCGTCGTCATACCAGGCCGGGATGCGGTGACCCCACCACAGCTGACGGGAGACGCACCAGTCCTGAATGTCGCGCATCCAGGAGAAGTACATGTTTTCGTACTGTTTCGGCACGAACTGGATGCGGCCATCTTCCACCGCCTCGATGGCGGTCTTGGCCATCGGCGCCACGCGCACGTACCACTGGTCGGTCAGCATGGGCTCGATGGGCACGCCACCGCGATCGCCGTAAGGCTGCTGCAGTACGTGATCCTTGATTTCGGCCAAGAGGCCCAGCTCGTCCAGCTTGGCGACGATGGCCTTGCGGGCCGCGAAACGCTCCATCCCGGCGAACTCGGTCGGCAGGGCGGCGTCATAGGCGGTGCTGGGGTTGCCGTTGCTGTCGACCACTTCGGCCTCGGCACGCACGTGGGCGTCCAGGGTGAAGATGTTGATCATCGGCAGGTTGTGGCGCTTGCCCACTTCGTTGTCGTTGAAGTCGTGGGCCGGGGTGATCTTCACGCAGCCGGTGCCCTTCTCCATGTCGGCGTGTTCGTCGGCGACGATGGGGATCAGACGATTCACCAGCGGCAGCAGAATGTGCTGACCGATCAGCGCCTTGTAGCGCGGGTCTTCCGGGTTTACCGCAACGGCGGTATCACCCAGCATGGTTTCCGGACGGGTGGTGGCGACGATCAGGTGGTCCTGGCCTTCGGCAGTCTTGGCGCCGTTGGCCAGCGGGTAGCGCAGGTGCCACATGTGGCCCTTGATCTCGCGGTTTTCCACTTCCAGATCGGAGATGGCGGTGTTGAGTTTGGGATCCCAGTTCACCAGACGCTTGCCACGGTACATCAGGCCATCTTCGTAGAGACGGACAAACACTTCCTGCACGGCGGCGGAGAGGCCTTCATCCATGGTGAAGCGCTCGCGCTCCCAATCCACGGAATCACCCAGACGGCGCATCTGGCGGGTGATGGTGCCGCCGGACTCTTCCTTCCACTGCCAGATCTTGTCGATGAAGGCTTCCCGGCCGTAATCGTGGCGGGTCTTGCCCTCTTCTGCGGCGATCTTGCGCTCAACCACCATCTGGGTGGCGATACCGGCGTGGTCGGTACCCGCCTGCCACAGGGTGTTCTTGCCCTGCATGCGGTTGTAGCGGATCAGGGTATCCATCAGGGTTTGCTGGAAGGCGTGACCCATGTGCAGGCTGCCGGTGACGTTCGGCGGCGGGATCATGATGCAGAAGGAGTCTTTGCTGGTGTCGCCGTGGGGCTTGAAGTAACCCTGGGCTTCCCAGTGCTGATAGAGCGCCTGTTCGATGGCATTGTGATTAAAAGTCTTTTCCATGGTCTCGCCGTATTCTGGATGGATGGATTCTGGTGTTGATTCGTCGTGGATCGAGGGTGGCGCAGTCAGGGCTGCGCCGGATCCGGTGCGGCAAGGACGGGCTGATCCCTCATCTCGAGGGCGTGGCCTGCCTGGCGATAGTGCTTGTAGCGCTCGCGGGCTTGCTGCTTTTGCGTTTCGTCAGTGGGGACAAAATCTACCACTTGAGCGAAGTGTCCTGCAAACAAAGGTGTCTGTTTGGCCAGATTGATGAGGCGGGCATAGCGTCGCCGTGGCGGCTGATGGCCGATCTCCACCGGTGCCTGACCGCTCTCGCCCTGCAGCTGGTGCGGCACGAAGCGCTCCGGCGGCAGCTGCCACAGCAGCTCGTCGAGGCGCAGGGCCTGCGCTTCGTCGTCGCACAGCAGGTAGATATGGCCCGCCCCCCAGCTATCGGCTACGAGCTGGCAGGCGAGGCGTTCGACGGCCGAAGCCTGCGCGTCATCCTGCTCGCTCATCAGGTAAAAGGTCACTTGGCTCATCAGGTTGATCCCGTTTGCGGTGACGGACTATTGACCGCCGGTAAGGACGGGCAGGGGATATTCCTGCCCACCCTCAATGAAACAAGGAAGAGGCGGGCCTCTTCCTTGTGATTCAGGGTAACGCCATCCCGTTTGATGCACGCATCGAACGGGATAAAAGGGTTACTCCTTCTCTTCGATGACCACCCCTGACCGGTTCAGCAGGAACTGGGTCAGCAGGGGCACCGGACGCCCGGTGGAGCCTTTCTCCTTGCCACTCTTCCAGGCGGTCCCGGCGATATCCAGGTGGGCCCAGTTGTACTTCTTGGTGAAGCGTGACAGGAAGGCGGCGGCGGTGATGGTACCGGCCGGGCGGCCGCCGATGTTGGCCATGTCGGCAAACGGACTCTCCAGCTGTTCCTGATACTCGTCGAACAGCGGCAGGCGCCAGGCGCGATCACCCGCCTGCTCGGAGGCGTTGAGCAGCTCGTGGGCCAGCGGGTTGTGGTTGGCCAAGAGACCCGTGGTGTGGTGACCCAGGGCGATGATGCAGGCACCGGTCAGGGTGGCCACGTCGATCACGGTTTCCGGATCAAAGCGATCCACATAGGTCAGCGCATCGCACAGCACCAGGCGACCTTCCGCATCGGTGTTCAACACTTCGATGGTCTGGCCGGACATGGAGGTGAGGATGTCGCCCGGGCGATAGGCGTTGCCACCCGGCATGTTCTCGCAGCCCGCCAGCACGCCGATGACGTTGATGGGCAGCTGCAGCTGGGCCAGGGCGTGCATGGTACCGAGCACGGAGGCGGCGCCACCCATGTCGTACTTCATCTCGTCCATGCCCTCGGCCGGCTTGATGGAGATGCCGCCGGAGTCGAAGGTCAGTCCCTTGCCGACCAGCACGATGGGCTTGGCATCCGGATGACCCTTGTACTCGATGATGGCCATCATGGCTTCGTTGTCGGAGCCGCGGGCCACCGCCAGATAGGAGTTCATGCCGAGCTCGGCCATCTCCTGCTCGCCGATCACCTTGGTGGTGATGTTGTCGAAGGCATCGGCCAGACGACGGGCCTGGGAGGCGAGATAGGCCGGATTGCAGACATTGGGCGGCATGTTGGCCACGTCGCGACAGACGCGCACCCCTTTCGCCACGGCCAGGCCGTGGGCGATGGCTTTTTCACCAATGGTCAATTCCCGACGCGTCGGCACGTTGAATACCAGCTTGCGCAGCGGACGGCGCGGCTCGGCCTTGTTGGTCTTGAACTGATCGAAACTGTAGAGGCCCGCCTTGGTGGTTTCTACCGCCTGGCGCACCTTCCAATAGGTATCCCGTCCCTTGACGTGCAGCTCGGTCAGGAAGCAGACCGCTTCCATGGAGCCGGTTTCGTTGAGGGTGGTGATGGTCTTGTTGATGATCTGCTTGTACTGGCGTTCGTCGAGTTCCCGCTCCTTGCCGCAACCGACCAGCAGCACGCGCTCGCTGAGCACGCCCGGTACTTGATGCAGCAACAGCATCTGGCCTGGTTTCCCTTCCAGGTCGCCACGGCGCAGCAGCGAACTGATGTAGCCATCGCTGATCTTGTCCAGTTGTTCGGCAACCGGAGAGAGGCGACGCGGCTCGAATACGCCGACCACGACGCAGGCACTGCGTTGCTTCTCAGGACTGCCACTCTTTACACTGAACTCCATGGAATCTCCTACATCCTAAAGACAAAAGGCACCTTTTATTGAATAATGCGGTGCTTGTTGGGGTATCAGAGGCGGAGCGAACAGGCACTGGCTCCGCAGTTCAAACTGGTAAAAATCCAATATACGGCCCTATTTTTCAGGCATTCGACTAAAAACACAAGTTTACTTGGGAATGACTGTGATCGTTTTCCGATATTTGTTCAGGGAAACCCTGAAAACCCAGCTGGCGGTATTATTCGTGCTGCTGCTCATCTTCGTCAGCCAGCAATTCATCCAGATCATCGGCGATGCCGCCGATGGTGAGGTGCCGACGCGCCTGGTCTCTACCCTGCTGCTGCTCAACCTGCCCAACATGGCCCTGTTGATGCTGCCCATCAGCCTGTTTTTGGCCATCTTGTTCGCTCACGGGCGCCTCTACGCCGAAAGCGAGATGACGGTGATGCATGCGGTGGGCTTCAGCCACCGTTTCGTGATGCGCAGCGCCATGGTGCTGGCCTTGCTGACGGCGGCCGTCGCCGCCTTCAACACCGGCTGGGTGGCCCCGCAGGCCAAGGAGCGCGAGTACCAGGTGATTGACGAGTTCAAGGCCGATCCGGGTATCTCCTTCCTGCAGGCAGGCCGTTTCATGGAGCTCGACAAGGGGCGCCTGGTGGCTTACATCCAGGACCTCAACGACAAGGGCTCCAAACTGCAGAAAATCTTTGTGTTGCAGCGCTCCCAGGATGGCAAGCCGCCGTCGGTGGTGGTGGCGACCGAAGGGGTGGTCACGGTCGACAGCAACGGTCTGCAGTGGCTGACCCTGAAGGATGGCTCCCGCTACGAGGGGCACTTCAATACCCGCCAGTTCCAGATCTCCGAATTCGACGAGTACAGCCTGGTGATCCGCCAGCAGGAGATGGAGCGCTCCAACCGCAAGGCGGCGGCCAAGCCGACCATGGAGCTGCTGGGTACCCAGGACAACCAGCTGATGGCCGAACTGCAGTGGCGCCTGTCGCTGCCGCTCTCCATTCTGGTGCTGACCTTCCTGGTGGTGCCGCTGGCGCGGGTCAACCCCCGTCAGGGCCGCTATGCCAAGCTGTTGCCGGCCATCCTGCTCTACCTCTCCTACTTCCTGCTGCTCAGTGCCGCCCGTTCTGCCATCGACAGCGGCCGGCTGCCGCACTGGCCCGGCATGTTCCTGGTGCCGCTGGTCTATCTGCTGCTGATCGGGTTGCCGCTCAACCTGCAGGGCACCAGCTGGTGGAACGGGGTCAAGACCCTCTATTTCAAGAGAAAATCGGCATGATGTTGCCATCTGGGAGTCTCTACTGATGTTTGGCATTCTCGATAGACATGGCGACCGGATCATTTTGATGTCGCCCCCGCTCCATACGTCTGTATTTGAGGAAAAAATCAGCATGATGCTGCAACAGGGGGGTCTCTGCTGATGTTTGGTATTCTCGATAGGTATATCGGCCGGGTTATTTTCATGTCGGTTCTGCTGTGCGAACTGACCCTGGTCGGGTTGGCGGCGCTCATCAAGTACGTGGAGCAGCTGAAGTCGGTAGGGGAAGGCAACTACGACATGCTCAGCGCCCTCTACTATGTGCTGCTCTCCATGCCGAAAGAGGCGGTGCTCTTCTTCCCGCTGGCGGCCCTGCTGGGCGGTCTCATCGGTCTGGGCCAGCTGGCGACCAGCTCCGAGCTGGTGGTGATGCAGGCGGCGGGCCGCTCCAAGATCAGTATCGTGATGGCGGCGCTCAAGACCGCCATCCCGCTGATGATCCTGGTGGGGCTGATGGGAGAGTACGTGGCACCCATCGCCAAGCGGATGGCGGACGACATCAAGGCGGGTGCCCTGTCTGAGGGTCGGCTGACCGTGTCGGCTTACGGGGTGTGGGCCCGCGATGGCAACAACTTCGTCAATATCAACGGGGTGCGCAACGATGGCGCGCTGACCGGCATCACCCTTTACCGTTTCACCCCAGAGCGCAAGCTGATCGATATCCTGCAGGCGCAGGAGGGGGTGTTCGAGCAGCATCACTGGCTGCTCAAGCAGGTACAGGTGACCCGCTTCGATGACCCCAGGCAGATCATGAGCGAGACCCAGCCCCAGATGGAGTGGAGCTCAGAGCTCACACCCAAACAGTTGGGGGTGGTGAGCATCGATCCTGAAAACCTGCCGGTGGCGGGACTGCTGGATTACATCGGCTATCTGGATGCCAACAAGCAGGATGCCGGGCGCTACAAGCTGGAGATGTGGCGCAAGCTGCTGTCACCGCTCTCGGTGGTGGCCATGATCCTGCTGGCCTCCTCCTTCATCTTCGGCCCGCTGCGCTCGGTCAGCATGGGGGCGCGGATGCTGATGGGGATCATGACCGGCTTCGCCGTCTACGTCAGCGATCGGGTGTTTGGCCCCATCAGCCTGGTGTATGCGGTACCGCCGATCCTGGCAGCCATCGCACCGAGCCTGCTGTTTGGCGGTATCTCCTTCTATATTCTGAGCCGCAAGCAGTAGCGGCCTGAAGGGCTGCTGACAAAAAGCGGCCATCGCTCCTGCTGCACTGCTGTTTGGTGGCATCTACGTCTATATCCTGAGTCGCAAGCAATAAGCGTGTCGGCCAGCAAAAAGGGCACCCTCAGGGTGCCCTTTTTCGTTGCTGCCACAGGATCAGCGATTGAGCTGTTCCAGGTTTTCCTGTTTGCCAAGCACCACCACTTCGCATTCGGACCAGATGTCCTGAAACGCGCGGGGTGACTTGTGGTTGAACAGGCAGAGCAGGTTGCCGAGGCCGAAGGCCGCCGTGGCCAGCCGGATCAGGGCCTGGGTGATGCGAATGTTGCTGCCGTCGGTATTCTGGATGCGCAGACGCCAGGCCCGCATGCCGATGGTCTGGCCGGCGCGGGTCCAGAACCAGGTGTAGAAACCGCAGATGATGAAGGCGAGCCAGGCGCTGTAGATGGGGCTGGTCAGCAGCCAGGCGGCGTCCTTGCCTTCGGGCACGGTCGCCATGCCGGTTGCCAGCAGCAAGTGTGCCACCCCCATCCCGATAAAGCCGGCGATGATCAGCAAGGAGATGACCACCAGATAGTCATAGAGCAGGGCGCCGAGCCGGCGCAGCAGGCCGGCGGAAGGGTAGCGCGCAGTCGCGGGAGGGGTCGGTGTCGGTTGGACGGATTTACGCTTGGCCATCGTTTTTATTCCATTAATATGATGCGGGCATTCTATGTAACTGACCCAGCCTCGGCAAGGCGTTGAATAAATGAGCAAACAACTGTGAGAGCAAGAAAAACACCTTGCATGCCCAAGCGCCATTCGTATAATCCCTCGCAGTTGCCCGGGTGGCGAAATCGGTAGACGCAGCGGATTCAAAATCCGCCGATGAATAATCGTGTCGGTTCGAGTCCGACCCCGGGCACCATTTAGAATTCAATGACTTAAGGCCACCCAAGCGGGTGGCCTTAAGTTTTTCTGGACCCTCAACATGGTGATGTGTCCACATCGTGTCCACCTAGGTTTAGGTGATCGGGTTGTTGTCGTGTCCACTTCCACTAGGTCAGGACCAAGCGTGACCGGACACACTTCACAGAAAACCTATTTTCCGTGGGGCAGGCCAGCCAGCGCACCCAAGCTGCCGCGCCCTTTCAAAATTTCAGTTATCAAATCGGCCCTCATTGCACCTAACTGGCTGAAACAAAACGCCTTCTAGCCGTTCCCTCGCGGCAAACCGGATCCTTCCCAATCATTCAAATCCTCGCGGAAAGTACTACCACCCCAATATATTCAACGAGTTACGTTTTCACCTTCGTTACCCAGAGCCCCGCCGAACTGTAAAACCCTGCAATTTCTTTCGATCCTTTCAGATCCTCAATGGGCCGCAGATCCTTTATCTGGCGCGGTCTGGGCCTATGGTTTTGCGGTAATCCACTTTTGCAAAAATTTTTATTGATGAGGCGCGCAGGCGGGAGCGGAAGAGCGCGGTTTCCGTGACGCAGACGCGGCGGTGGGCGTCGCTGCCTTGTGCTCGGAGGCTGTGTGCGTGCTCAGGCTTCACGTATGATGCAGCCCTGCCCGATGGTGCCTCTTCATGCGGCGCTATTCCCTGGCCATGCTCAGGCGCTGTCAGGCAGATAGAAGAAGGCCCCACGGTGTGGGGCCTTCTTCGCTTGGTAGGTTACTCAATGATGGGGGAGAGGGTGCTTGCCAGTTGGCCGGCCTGCTCGCTCTGGCCGATGAATGTATCGGCATTGGTTGGCGGTGGGCCACCGTGGTTATGGCTGGCGGCGGTGGCGGCCAGTTGCTCCACCACGTTCATCAGCTGGTTGAGCAGACGGAAGATGTTCACCCCATCGCTACCCATCCACGACTTGGGCGACGCGAAGTGCTGCAGCTCGCCGGCCAGCGCTCGGCGAACCAGGGCGATATCTTCATCCAGGTTGCCGCCCGCTGTCTGGCTCATGTTACCGGCGCTGCCCAGGATCATGTCTTCGGCGGTCAGCAGTTCGATATCCCCGAGCGCCTCGATGCACTTCATGCCCCCGATCTCTTCCACGCTACTGGCCAAGACGCTCATCCGGTGCTGACCGAACTCGCCCAGGTACTCGTCCGCCTCGCGGATCATCTGCATGGCTTTGTCGTGCTGGCGGCGGTCAGTATGGCGTGACTGGTTGCCCACGGTATCGGTACGGCTGAACACCTCGGCTCGTTGCTGCTGCAGCTGCTCGCCCGGAGCGATATCCGGCAGAGGCCAGCCAGTGCCCAGGATGGTGCGGATGAACGGCCGATCGGCACGACCAAAGGCAAACCCCAGCTCGACCATGGTCCCCTCGATGGGGAACTGCATCAGCCCCTGCTCAGGCCCGCCAAACATGACAGGCAGCGGCACAGCCCGATAGAGCGGTGTCCCTTCATCTGGCTCGCCATTCTCACCATACAGCTGGACATCTACCGCATAGCGAGGACGGAACGGGTCATTGAGCTGACCGGCGGCGGCCTGGTCGCTGATGGCCTCGACCCTGCCGAACTTGGGCAGGTGCATCTTGTCGGCCAGCTCTGGGAACTCCCCCTCCATCTTGCGCCGCTCTGGCGACTTCACCGGTTTACCTGGTGTGGCTGTGGTCAGGGTCATTTCGTCACCCTTGAGCCGTACCCGCTCCACCCGCTTGCCGTTGACGATGGCCCCCGGGCGCATGGCCGGGATCGGGGACAGGGTAATGGTGTTGCCCGCTTGGCGGGCCGAGAAGGCAGGATCCAGCTCCACCGCCTTATCTGCCCAGCGGCTATGGGCATGACTGCCCACGAAGATGGCGCCATCTGGTTGTTGATGCCAGATGAAGTCAGGTACAGAGAAGGCGCGGCCCGCATTATCGAGCAGCTGATAGCCTGTGCCGGCGCTGGTGAAGTTGGGGATCTGGGTGTCTGTGTAGTCTGCCCCGTCTGGCAGCAAGAAGGTGAGTTGGGTCTGGTCGGTCAGCCAGGCCAGCAGGCTGCGCAGGGTGGCATGCTGGATACTGACAGGGAACTTGCTGCCCAGGATCCCGGCCAGCTCACGGCATAGCAGCTTGCTGGCACCGTTGGCGGCGGGTTGGACGTCATAGACATAACCGGTGAACCAGCGGCGCAGTTCACCGTTGTAGCCGGTATCCAGGGTCAGGGTCTGCCCCTTGGTTGCCGTCCCTTCGATGGTCAGGGAGGCGCGGCCACCGGCAGAGAGGTCGAGCACGATATCATGGTCAACCAGATGGGCTGGCTTGCCCCCCAAAGTCAGATTGGTCGATAGTTTCACGCCATTACGTCTCCCAGCTTGTCATCCAGCCCCTTCATCACTTTCTCCCAGGAACTGAGCTGCTCCTGCTCAGACGCTGCCGCGCTGCTGTCTGTTTTCGCCGGCGTGGCATTGGCGGTGCCTTGCCCCACGGTGGCAGCCGCCTTGGGGAGGCGCTGCTCGCGCTTCTCCGGTACCGAGTTATGTTCGCGCAGGGTGAACTGCACCTGCCACGCCAGCAGGCCTTCTTGCTCGCTGGCGGTGATGCGGCCGGCAAACTTGGCCTGGCGCACCTTCACCGACTTGGCGAGCAGCGAGCCGACCCGGTAGATATGGCGCTTGCCGCCGTCACCTTTGGCATCAGCCAACTCAAACAGGCGGCTCAGGGTCTTCTCATCTTTGAACGGTACCAGCCCTGACACATCCAGCTCCTTGGCCTTCTCCCCCTGCTCCGAGCTGCTGGTGCTGCTGGTCTGGCCGCTGTTGTCTTTGTCCTGAAACTGCATCGATGCCGAGATCCGCATCGACTTCATCACAATGGGCTCACCGTCCAGGGTGAGCATGGCTGTCCGGCTCATTGGGTTAACTCCTGCCAGAAGGTGAGGGGGGAGGTGGAGAGCAGCAGGGCGCCAACGGTCATGCTGTGACTGTGGTCAGGGTGCTCACTGTCGAGCAGCTGTGCGGCGAGGCTGGCCGGCTCGCCATAGCCGTGCCAGCTCCACAGCATTCCGGTAAGGCTGGGCTTGTGGGCAAGTGCCTCATCCAGCTCGGCAACCCTGGCTGCGCGCTTGGCGGCCAGCAGGGCCAGCTTGGCGCGGGTGGCCACAGGGGCTGGCGAGTTCCCCTCGCTCTCCTGTAAGGCATCGTTGGCAGCCGTCAGCATCAAGCGGCGGCGCAGCGGCTCCCAGATCAGCGGTTCGTCGGCTTTCCAGCGCGGCACCATGGCCGCAGTTGGCTGGGCCATGGTGTCGTTGTTGGCACTCAGGCGGCGCAGTGCGGCGCACCACTCCGGCAGCGGCAGTATGGCGCATACCGACGCCAGCTTTGTGGCCAGTTCCTGCTCACTGGTACCGGTAACCAGCCAGGCCACCGCATGGAACGGGCCTGCAGGAAGGTGTGGATCGGCCCCATCCTGCAGCTTGGCGGCCATGGCTTTGATGGCATTGGGGGCGGCAAGGCTAGACCTGCCGCTAGATTTTATCGAAAAAGGTGAGACTACAATTAAATTTCCCATACCAACCATCTCTGCATATGTTATTGATTTATAGGCCTGCAATGGTCAGTCTTTTTTCTATTTCATTTATCTTGGCCTCATTACGGCTGTCTCTACGCCGAGCAGCAGCAAGGGCAAGCCACAGACACTGATCTGGTCTTATCCCCCACCTGTCGCCGGCTTCTTGAACAAGGACTGTGCCGGTATAGAGTGCTCTGGTCGTCCCGAACTCCCCTTCTAAGTCTTCGAATATGTCTTCGTATTGGTCTTCCCACTTGTCATAGCAAAGCAACCCGTACTCAAATCCATTGATGCCGTGTTTGGCAAACGCCTTATGTATTTGTTGTGCAAATGGGCCAAAGTGCCACCGAGCTTCATCTCCTTTATCCTTTATTGATGACAGCCACTGGAAAAGCACGATGTCAATCTCATCCGCTGCATCCAGCATTTTATCTGTGATTTCTTTTGGCGGTGTTTTTTCACGTTCGTCAGATGTGTTAATGGCTCCAGCGACACCATAGAACTCCTTAACTCTGTATGAACCTGTACCACATGTAACATCGTTGTCCTTATATGGGCCAAATGCAGTGTTTGTGAATCGGTACTTGTCCTCACCGCCAAGCCGTAAATAAACCCCGCCAGCTTGTTGCCTAAGAACAACAGCAGAAGGGTTTGCTGCATCACCAAGCACTAACCCACAAGAGCTCCCTGCAGGAGCTCCTATCCCGACATAATTAGCACCAGCCGAATTAGCAGCACCATCAAAAACAAAGTTAACCCCGCCAACAATGCTCCAGTCGCATGCATCAACAGAGCCAGTCGCTGAAAAATGAAACCGCTTATAAGGTGCTGTTATGTTGTCATACCCGAACATATAGCGACCATTACCCAAGTTAGGGTAATACTGAATGTTCCTAGTGTCCCTATTGTCTATTTCGACACCTTCAACCCCAGCAGCTGACCCTACAAGGCCATGAAGCGCTCTAGAACGAGCAATCGTAGGCTCAGTGATAAATGTTGGGTTGTTCGTGTTTATCGTCCCAAACGAGCGACTCTCCCAACCAATGCGAACACCAGAGAAGGTGTTGTTATAGTTTGTGCTGTGACTCTGGTAGTCAGACACAATCCCATAAGGCGTATCAATAAAATCAATAAAGTCAGAGTGTGCATATGATGAGCCGCTTACTCTAACACCCACTGAAGCATCTCGAGCTTTTACCCTTTTTTGATCCCACCCAATATAGGCTGTTGAGTTCCCATAAACTCTGATCGCATTGGCACCCGCTTGATAATCGCCACCCTCAATAACAACCCGGCAGCGAATGTTTGCATTCACACCATTTTGCTCACAGTCTCGAGTCCAAACATTGACGAGCTTTCCTGTCGTTCCTGCATCCATGACTAATCCTGATGCCAATCCGGAACCATTTCTTGCACCACGTAGCAGTATGTGTGACAGGATGAATCGCATCCCATTGCCGATCCAAAGAACTGACCCTTTGCTTTGTCCAGAGACATCTATTACTGCCACTGGTTCATTTTCAACCGTAGGCCCAAAAATATTGATGGGGTTTTCAGATGTTATCCCTGTGATCTTGGCGTCAGAGGCAACCACTCCAGCTGAAACTGAAATGTTCCATTGCCCCCGTAAAACACCTCCAACATTCTCTAATGCTGAAAATGCCGCTGACATGGTTTTCATTGGCCTATCAGCCGTAAAACCATCACCAGTCAGACTACCCGACCCAGAAACGTATAATGTATTTACCCCCCAAGCGAGAGAGTCAACTCGATAAACACTATCCCCTCTTTTTATTCCTCCTGGACCGCGATGCTTTACAGAATGGAACTTATCTATATTTCCTTGAACTTCATATACTGCTGGCCAATAAACATCGTTGCCTGTGGCGATAGCATCGTCTATTGCTGAAATGATGGCGGCATCATTATTGATGGATGTTTTTGACGCTCCTCCAGCATATTTTTCAGCATTCACATAAACTGGAAGCCCTCCAACAAGGCCAGCCCCAGACTCAGACTGTAATTTTTTGATGAAATCAAAAATGTAATTAAAGTCATACTCAGTGCTTACTTGTACCCGGTCATCAGCAACGGCACCCGATTGGGGGATGCTCCCAAGCTTGGCCACGAAGTGCTGATAGCCATTGCTGTCCACATGGTCGGCCAGATCCGCCACGCTGGTGATGATGGTGAAGTGGTTTTGATGCTCAGAGAGCAGCGAGCCTGAGCGGTGAACGTCTACCCAGACACCGATCGGCTTAGTGCCCGGGTAAATGATCTCCGGCTGTTTCAACTCGATGCGTAGGCCGCCGACGATGGCCACACCCTGTGTGACCTGATAGCCACTGTCCTGTTGTACGACCTTGAAACCATCGCCGATGAAGGTGTGATGACCATAGAGTTGGCAAGTCAGTTTTCGCAGGTCTTCATCCTGCCCGCGTAGGCGGGCGGCATAGTCAATCTGCCAAGTGCCGGCATCCACATGGGTGAGGGTGGCCTCGGCGGCCTGGTCGTAACCCATCAGCATCGACTTGACCAGGGAGTTACCGGTCTGGCCAGTGGTCTGGTCGGTCTTGAGCTTGGTCTCGCGGCCCTTGTAGACAATCATCCCGATCACGCCGTTTTGCTTGTTGCGCAGGTACATGGCATTGAATGAGAAGTCGCCGACCGTGGTATCCATCACGATGGTGTAGGCCACGGCGTTGTTGTTGATGCGGCCGCGCTGGTCCACGTTCTGGCGATGCACGATCTGGCTTTCCGGCGGCAGGCCGGAGTCCGGGTCGATGGGGGAGGTGATATCCAGATTCGGGATATCTGCCAGGATAAACTCATCCAGTACGACCGGTTGCTCTGCGGCCAGGCTGGACTGCCAATAGTGTTCGAATGCGTTGGTAATGACCTGGCTCATCAGGACTCCTTGCGGGGCAGGCTTGCCCCGTAAACGTGTTGAATGAAATGGATTTGACCGGCGCGCAAGTACCCCTTGCAGGCGGGTTTATTGAGGGTTGCGGCAAATACCTGTTGACCCATGTCAATGCGGCCAGCATGCAGGTAGCCCACGGCGGGATAGAGCACCTGGAAGCGGTAACGGCGGCAGGTGCGGCCGTAGTGCTGGATCAGGGTTTCCATCAGTTGCTGATTGGAGGCCAAGGCGCTGTCGGCCACCTCGATGGTGATGACGTCCCAGGGGGTAGCGTCTTGGCGTTCATGAAGCTCACACCAGCCGATGCCCAGACGCTCAAAGATGCGCTTGAAACCGGCCACTTCGCCGGAGTCCTGGGCGTTGATGAAGGCGTACTTCACCCGCTTGCGGAACAGGTCAAGCGGTTCTCCCTTGAAGCGGGTGATATCCCGCTCCCAGGCGATCAGCGCCAGCATTGCCTCCGAGCAGGTCATTGGGTCTTGCTGGGTCAGCGGTTGCAGCAGCCAGCCGCGCAGGCGGCGCCAGAAGGCCATGATGCCTTTGGCCAGGAATGCAGGCTCTTGCACTCCCTCGGCGATGGTCTTGCCGTCTTCCCACCAGGGAGCCGTGCTGTCTGGCAGCTGCGGGGCCTTGTCCTGGTGGTTGAGCTCGGTGGTCTTAGTCATGGAGGAACACCTCCAGCGCACTCAGGCGCGGGATGGCGAGGCCAGAGACGATATCCAGCTCGGTGAAGTGAAGGCTCTTTATCTCGGTGAATGCCTGATGGAGCTCGCGGCCAAGCTGGCTCAGTGAAAAGCGAGACTGCGGCCACGCCCGGGTCACTGACGGATAGTCAGCTGACTGGCGAAAGGCCGCCTTCACCATCAGCTCCACTTCACGTTTGAGTGTCAGCCGCTGTTCGGCTGTCATGTTCTCGGCTGGCCACAGCTCCAGGTGCAGCGAGTGCTCGGTTTCCGGCATGGCCATCACCTGCAGGTCATCGCCGTGGCCGTGGTTGCCCTGGTTGTTCACGTAGTCATTGAGCTTTTCGATCAAGCTGGCGGGGGTCGTCCCCACTTCCAGCAGGATGAAGGCATTGGCGGTACCCGGGCCCCGCGGTGCGTCGTGCTCGAAGAAGATGTGGTCGGCGCGGATCCCCGCCACGCTGGCCAGCATGGAGCGATAGATGGCGTCGATGTGATAGCGACCCACCGCCGAGAACTGGTTCTGGATGCGCAGGCCAAGGGCGTCATTGCTCTCGGCATCGGCGCCCTGGGTGGTGATCCAATCCCGGTCAGCGTTGCGAGCTGACAGGATGCCGGTCACCGGTTTGCTCAGCAGGTTGTAATAGCCCGGGGCCAGATTCCAGGCACCACCGGCGAACTCGGCCTCGCAGACTACCTTGGCCACGGCTTCACCGGCGGGGCTCACCACCTCTTGCAGCGGTTTCAGGCGGTAGAGGGTGCCGTTGATGCGCTCGGTGGTGATCCAGACATCGGCCGGGATGGTGACGGCCTCGCTCTGGTTGACCTTGATGAAGTTGACCAGGCCCCGGGTCTTCTGGGCAGCCTTGCGGGTGAGATCCACATCCCACGCCTTGAGGTCGAGATAGGCATCATTGGCGGTGGCTGCAAAGCTGGCCGGCAGCACATGGCCCGCCAGCAGGGTGCGGATCAGCCACAGCGCCGGAGTGATGACCACGGCGCGCACCAGCCGCCAGAACGGGCTCACATCGCTGTCGTTGGTGATGAGCGAACCGGCGGCCTCCACCTCCTTCTTGAGCTCGGCCTCCATGGCCTCTTCGGTTGTCGGTACCCCGCTTTTTGCCAGCAGGGCCATAAAATCCACGGTTGGGCGCAGGTTCACAGGGTTACCTCCAGATCGCCAAATTCATAAGTGCGGGCGGTGACCAGGATGCGGTCGGGGGCCTCTTCGCTGATCACGATGGTGCCGGGGATCAGCCTGATGTCGTTCTCGACCAGCAGCTCGATTTCGGTCATCACATCGGCGCGCAGGGTTGGGCTGCGCTCGCCGATCAGCTTGCTGGCCAGCCCTGACTCCATGATCCGGTGCTTGATGTCCTGACCGATGCTGTGGCGGTCTTGGGTGTAACGGGGTTGGCCACCGGCATCCAGCTGCCACGCCCCGTCTACCACCCAGATATCGATGTACTTGGCATCACTCATCACGGGGTCTCCAGCCATGCGTTCTCGGCCATCTGCTCAGGTGTCATCGGATTCTGGCTGGTCATATGAACCTCACCGATGTGCAGCACCTTTGCCGGTTTCTGGTTGGCGGTGGTGGCAGCTGCGTTGGCCTGGATCAGCTGCTGGCCAAGCCCACCTGACGGGATGCTGCTGCCCCCTTCGCGATAGCGAGCGAGCGGGGCGTTAATGTTGGCAGGGTTCGGCAGGTTCAGATCAGGCATTGACCCTGCTTCGATGTTGACGCCCGGGATCATGTTCAGCTTGTCGATCAGCCAGTCGATGGACTTGCCGAGCAACTGGAACACGCCCCAGTCAGAGAACGTCTTTTTCAGGTCGTCCCAGTAGTAGATGACCGCCGCCACCGCACCGATCAGCAGCACGATGCCAGCCACGATCAGGCCGATGGGGTTGGCGTACATGGCGATGTTGACCGCCAGCAGGATGGCGCGAAAGGCAACCAGCCCCGCTTTGAGCAGGTTGAGCGGCGCCATGATGATGCTCCAGGCGATGCCCAGCCCCAAGGTGGCCAGCTTGGCCAGGCCGGCAACCAGCATCCACGCCCCGGTGACCATGCTTAGGCCAACGATGGTCAACATGGCATAGCTCACCACCTTGGTCAGGTTCGGGAAGATGTGAGTCCAGCGCAGCACATCGTTGGCGCCATCAGCAAAGACGCCCACCACGGCATTGATAGCCGGCAACACCACCCCGAAGGCGGCTGCCCGGATGGCGAACCAGGCTTGCGTCACCCGTTCCCACTGGTCAGTCATGGCGGCGGCCATCTGCTCGGCCTTGCCCATGCCGTGGGTGTTGGCCAAGGCGTTGATGTTGGTGGCCAGCCCCTTGGTGTTGGTCATCAACAGTTTGATCATGGCCACCGCCTCGTCCGAGCCGAAGGCCTTCTTGAGCTCGTCCCCCTCGGCCACGCTCATGGTCTCGCCATATTTGGCCTTGAGCTTGTCCATGATGGTGAGGACCGGCAGCATGTTGCCCGCAGCGTCGGTGAACTTGAGGCCGAGCGCCTTCTGAGCACCACCTACCCCGGCCAGAAAGGCCTTGAACTTAGTCCCCGCCTCGCCGCCGCTCATGGTGGCCTGCAGCTGGCCGAGCACGGCGAACTGCTCATCCATCGAGATTCCGGCGGCGGTGGCGTTGGCCCCTATTGCCCCAAAGGCATCGGCCATGCCCTGACCGGTGGTCTTGAACAGTTGCACCGCCAGCGCCGTCTTGCCGGCCACATCCTCGACCCAGTTGGCCTTGCCCATCTGCTTGGCCTGCTGCTCGAAGATGCCGTACATGGTGCCCATGTAGTTGGTGATGGTGGCGGTGTCTGCCTTGGTGGCTTTGGCCAAGGTGGTGGATGCGCGGGTGAAGGCTGGCAGTTCGTTGCCCTCCAGCCCGGCGATCGCGGATTGGATATCGTAGGAGGAACGCACGATCTCGGTGGCCGACTCACCATACTGGATGGAGAGTTTGAGGGCCTCGCGCCCCAGTGCGCCGAGCACCTCCTTTTGCACATCCAGCGATGCCACCTCGGCCAAGGCCCGGTCCATTTCGATGGCCGGGCCCAGGGCGCCCTGGATCGCCATCACGCCGCCGGCCACAGTAGTGGCCCCCATGGCCATGTTGCTCCAGCCCTGACGGCCAGCCTTGGTGACCTTGTTCATCTGGGCATTGATGCCGGCAAGTGGCTTGGTGACCTGGTCAACCAATGCCACCTGCATCATCAATTTTTCCATCCAAGCCATAGGGGTCTCTTATCCGTTCAGTGCTTTGGCGATGCCCTCGGCCACTGTGGCGGCGTTGGACTCTTGCTGGTGTTTGTCTATCCACAAGGCGCGGGCCAGGCTGTCTAGGTCGTCATCCTCATGGGGCAGGTAGTAGCGCCGCAGCGCCAGCACCTGCTCCAGTTGGTTGCGCTCGATGGCCTCGGCTCGCGCCGTCAGTTTTTTACGGTGATCTCCAGCTCTGGCGCGAACTCCTTGTTGATGGCGCCAGCCAGCTGCAGGGCGGCACTGGGGCGCTTGAGCAGCTCATCGAGCGCCTCTTTGCTCTCGGCGCAGACGATCTTCTTCACGTAGTTGTGGGCCGGTGCCACCTTGTCGTTGGGCATCATGTCGTTGATGAAGCTGTTGTAGGCCACCATGGTGGGGGCGAATTTCAGCTCTTTGCCGGCGACGTCCAGGGTGATGATCGGTGTGCTCATGGGGTGGTTTCCTCTTGTTCAATCCAATGGTTCAGGGTGTTGATCTGGGTTTGGCAGCGGCGCAGTGCCGTCTGCAGGGTGGGGATGAACCGCACGGCCTCGCCGTAGGTGGTCCCCGTAAAGTCAGGCTCCGGGCAGTGTGGCACCAGCCCCGGCGGTGGCAGGCGCTTGACCACCTTGGTTTGCACCACCGTGGTGGGCTGGCTGGAGCAGGCGCAAAGCGCCAGCAGGCAGAGGCTCGCGAGCACAGTCCGGGCGGCCCGCTGGCGGTGTGGCCAACGCTTGTTGCAGTTCATCGGCGGTCTTCCTGTTCTGGTTGTCGTGCTCGGCCAAGGCCGCGTTCTGGTCGCTCAGCATCAGGCGCAAGCCCTTTGCCTGCATCAGCAGTTCCTGGAAGGCGATCGATTGTTGGTTGTTGGTCGCCTGCAGGGTGTTGATGGTTTCGTTGGCGCTGGCCAGCTCCTTGGTGCGCGATGTGAGCCGTTCACCTTGGGTAAACAAAATGGTGCCAAGCACAAAGCCGATGATGGTCGGCAGGAACCGGATGAGCGTGCTCATGCCAGCACCCCGCCGAACTCGGTGAATTTGGCCAGCAGGTCAGCCAGCTTGTGTTCGCGCTGGCCATAACCGGCGCCCGGCAGGCTGGCCCAGATGTTGGCGCACTTGGCCACCGCTTGGGGGATACGGCCCTTGAGCACATCATCCAGCGCCTTGCGCTCGCGAATAAGCTGGATAGCCCAGGCATCTTGCGACTCGGGGCCAAAGTCCGGCAGGCCGAGCTGATCGCGGTAGTGGGCCCAGTGCTTTGACAGGTGCTGATAGCGGCCCGCAGCGGTGCTTTTCAGGGTTGGATTTACCTGCACCAGCACGTTCGGATGGGTGCGGTAGTCGGTGAAGAACCCCGCCGGATTAACCAGCTTGTTGTAACCGTCATCGCCCCGGCCCTTTGTGCCTTCTGAAAAGGCGATCATGTCGAGAAAGGCGGCCACCTGCGGGTGGCAGTTACTGCGCGGCATTGCTGTCTCCCTTCTTGTTGAACACCAACTTGGCCCGCTCGCGGATGATGTCTACCCCGAGCAGTCCCACCACACCGCCGATAAACGGGGCCGCCTCATAGGGGACGCCGAGCAGGGTGGTACCGGATGCGGCGGCCAAGGTGATCAGGCCGCACATGGTTGATTCGATCAGGCGGCGGCGCCCGCTGCCGCCGTCATAGGTGATGCGCATAAATGAAATGCTCAACGCCAGCAGAGCCCCGGAAACGGCGGGCCAGTTATCCATCAACCAGGCCAGCAGGGCGGCCCAGAGGGTGGGGTCTTTGTTTGGCATAGGGTTCATATCCCGTTCTCGTTATTGCCCGCGCCGTTCTGCGCGGCTCTTGCAGCTGACACACAGGCGCACACCCGGCACATGCAGGCGGCGCGCTTCCGGGATCGGATCGCCGTACTCCTCGCAGTGGTGCAGGCTCTCGCCCTGGTGGTGGCTGCGGCCTAGCTGGTTATCCAGCTGGGCCGCCAGCATCCGCTCGGCGTGTTGGGTGGCACGGTCGATCAGATCCATCCGTTAGCCCTTCATGTGGCGGGTGTCGTCTTCTGAGAGGTACGGCACGCCATTGATGTGAACGAAGTCGGGGGAGGTGACGAAACCCTTGATCTTGTGCACCCCCTTGCTGCCCCCCTTGGGGTCAACATCCAGCAGGTCAGAGATCTGCAGCTTCACGCCGAAGGCCTCTACCTTCATGGTTTCGTCACCGGTGTCGGCGTAGAACAGCACATCGTCAGGCTTCATCCCGCGCCAGCTACCGGCCCGCTTGGCCGCATCGCACAGCATGGTGAAGTTCTTGGCATCGAGCTCGAACTCCAGCTCTGCGGCCACATCCCCATCGACATAGCCGTCAGGAATGCCACGTGTCTGGGCCACTGCGCTGTTGTCGGTGATGGAGAGGCTGGCTTTCTCGACGTGCACCATGGCGCCCATCAGTTCGGTATCGAAGCTCTGGCCTGAAATACGTCTGGTCATGGGTTAGCCCTCCCCGTTGTTGAGGCTCAAATCGAGCATGATGTTGACGGTGATCCCCTTGGGGCAGTCCACGGTGCGCACCACCACGTAGATGGAGACCAAGTTCTTGGCCGTCCACTTGATGGTGATATCGCCATCCTTGGGTGAGGCGATATCGCCCGGGAACAGCTGGCCGTTGATGGTGACGGCCTTGGCCATTTCGCGCAGGTCTTTGCCGAAGTACATGATGGCGGCGGCGGTGCTTCCCGGAGTGGAGTTGAAGGAGCGATCGGCGACGCGGGCAATGGCGCGCAGGCGCATCCGGCGGGCAACTTTGTAGACTACCCGCAGGTTTTCGATCACCTGGTAGTCGCCGCCTTCGCCGTCCAGAGTGCGGCCATCAGCCCAATAGATGCCGTCATAGTCCAGGTACCACATCGGTACCGAATAGCGGTTCTGTTCGAGGGTTTGCAGGGTGGCCAGCGGCAGCTCGGTACCGTCTTTATCCTTCGGCTTGTTGCCAAGGCCCACCATGGCGCCGGTTTTCACCCGGGCGGGGCTGTCGGCGATGCTCACCGCACGGTTGCAGAGGCGACCGGCATAGGCCCCGGCGAGGTTGGGCCACAGCTGCGGCAGCAGGGTGACGGATTCCGCCTTGATGCCATCTTGAAGCGCGACCAGTTTGGCCTCGTATTCGCTCCAGTCCTGGCCGCCTTCGAGGGTAGTGACGATGCCCGCCACGACCAGCAGCATGAACTGCCAGCGCCCCATTTTGGCGATCAGCTCCTGGTTGAGGGCGTGGGCGGCGTTGATTTTCGCCTCGTCCCACTCCTGACCCAGTACCACACAGCCCTCAAAGGATTGGGTTTTCTGGGCCTCACGGACGGCATCTTTCCAGTCCATGTCGGTGGGCAGCACAAAAGCGGCGGCCGTCCAGTTCTGGCCCGCGTTGGCCATCGCGGCTTGCAGGTTGGTTTTCAGCTCGCTGTCGGCCTCGCCCAGCAGCTTGTCGAAGTCGCTCTGGGTGTTGAGCGAAAGCAGCTTGCCGGTGTTGGTCGGCGCGGTGCCGATGAACAGCAGGTGGCGCTCGACTTCCGTCACGGGCCCCTGCATCTGGTTCTTGTTGTTGATCTGTACATAAGGCCACATGGCGTTATTTCCTCTTCATCTCTTGCTTGTTGACGTCCCAGCCGTAGTTGATGCTTTGCAGGGCACGGGCAAAGGCTTGCTCTCGTTGCTTGGTATTGGCGCCGAGGAACGGGCGGGCTGGCAGCTCAATCTCCCAGCTCTCTTTCACCGGCTCGTCCTTGAGCTTCTTGATCAGCAACCCCGCTTGCGCGTAGTTGAGATTGCCGGTAATCCAGCCGAGCGATGCCGATCTGTATGCCCGCTTGCGCTTGCCTGGACGCTTGAACCCAAGCTCCCGCAGCTTGCGGGCCTGCGCCTTGCTGGCCTGCTTGTTCTTGCCGCCATCGCTGGCGGCGATACGGCGCCGACTGGCCGCGGTCACCTTGTAGGTGTGTCCCTTCTGGTGGGTGTTGGCGACAACCCCGGCATGAACGTTCATCGCCCCCTTCTTGAACCCGAGCTCGGCCACATCCTGGCTTGGCTCATGGATCACCAGCAGCTTTGGCAGGCCTCGCAGCATCTTGCGCTTGCCCCGTTTACGGGGGGCCCAGGCATTGCCGTTGGGGTCTTGCTGCTGGCGCACGTTGCGGGCGGCCAGCTTCTTCATCTCGTTGGCTGCTCGCCACACCAGCCGCTGGCGCTTCTTTGGCGGCAGGGCCAGCAGGTTGAGCTGGTCTTTGCTGCGCTGGGTGTCGAGAGTGATGGTGATCATGACTGGTCACCGATCTGGTGATGGCCGGTGTCACCGACGTTCATATCGATGTGGTCTGCCACCCAGATTTCATACGGGGCCACGTTCCAGCGTTTGCCCATCCAGTTGATGGGGCCCTTGGGGTGTTCGATCAGGCGCAGCGGCTCGGTAAAGGCGAGCTGGATCTCGAGATCGGCGGTCTTCTCATCGTTCGGGGTGACGGCGTATTCGGGATCGGCCAGCTCGAACTGCTCGCGAAAATCGTCATGCTCCTGCACCCAGGCGGCCACAGAGGCCAGCACGATGGCCGGATCCAGCTCGCGAAACGGCAGTTGCTCGACGGTGAACACCGCCTGATAGGTGAGCCATGCCACATCCATTCCGGTGGGGCCCATGTTCTTTGGCTCCAGCCTGATGGTGCCGTTCTCCATCCAGCTATCCAGATGCTTGTGGCACTTGGCTGGCAGCACCCGCTGGATCTCGGCGTGGAGAGCGTGGAGGAAATAGCCCTGGGCCTGCTGTTCGTTCATGCCGTCACTCATATCAAGGACACCCCCGCACGGCGCTTGCCCTTGATGCTGCGCACCAGTTGCTGACTCTCTGCCAGCAGATGGGCGCGTTGGTCTGGTGAGCGCTCCACCTGGTTGTTCGCGGCGGCCCGCTCGGTGACGCTGGCGAACTCCGGTAAGAGGGCCGCCTTGGCACGGGCAAACACGGCGGCCAGATACTGCTCGGTCATGGCATTGGTGCCGCCCTCAAGGCTCGGCCCCGGCACCTCGGCGGCGCTGACGTAGCCCTCGGCCATCAGCGCGGCCTGACGCATCGCCAGTTGCAGGTTGATTTCAGAGACGGCAGCCAGCAGGGCGGCGCTTGTGGTCTGTTGGTCGAGGTCGGCAGGCAGGGCGCGGCGGCGCTCGAAGTCGGCCACGGCCACATCAGGCCAAAACCCGTCATTGCGGATGGTGGCGGCGCTGTAGTCGATATCCTTGCCTGCAAACATCTCTGACCCTCTGTCGATTCTTGCCAATGTGAACACCACTTCCCCGATCACTCAGGTCGCCGATGACGCGGCGAGAAAAGGTGCACCCCTGAAGCCACGGATCACAGGATTCGGCGCAGGCCTTGCGGCTTGCCTATCCTCCCCGCCGGGGTGCGGTGGCGCGGAGAGTCTTATTGCTCCGGATTCAGCGCCCGCAGGCGCATGGCAATTTTGAGCAGCAGGGTGTTTACCCCCGCTTTGCGGTGCAGCTTCTCGGCCTGAAGCAGCCAGTGGGCGGCCTGTTCCAGGGTGGCGCTGTCACCCACTGCACTCGGTCGAGGCTGGCCGTCCTGGTCGCGCAGCAGCAGGCAACCCGCAGCCTTGAACCACTTGGCGGTCAGTTTCTCGTTGAGGCGCCACTCGTTGCGCACCTTGTCGAACACCCGGGAGAACCAGGGCTCGACGGCGTGGCCTTCGGCGGCGTTCTTCTCGGCCCACTCCAGCACGGTGTCGGCCACGAAGGTGGCCCAGTCTCGTTTGAAGTTGTTCGGGGTGCGTTGTCCCTGCTTGATGGCGAGCTCTGCCCAGGCGATCCCTGTGTCGAAGTCGCCAACGTCAAAGGCCCAGATCACCAGCCTTTGAAACAGCTCGTTCTGGTAGGACTGGCCGGACTCGGCCACGCTTGCCAGATACCGCTCCACATAGGGGCGGTATTTTGGCATCAGCTCGTCGCGTTTCATGTTCACCCGATCCCCAATGCGGGCCAGCTTGCGCAAGCGAACGATGTCCTGTTCCAGGGCAATCATTTGCAGGTGCAGGCTGTCAGCCACCGCACCGGTGGCCACGCCAGTGCAGGCGGCCTGTTCGGCCCCCTGCATGGCATGCACTCGCTGCTTGTGGCGTTGGCCGGGTGAGCTCATGGTTTACGCACCCGCTTCTGCGGGAGCGGCAGGAGCAGCACCGATTTCGATGTCTGCCTCTTCAAAGCCGCCATAGGCCAGGTGCTCGCCCAGGGCATAGCCTTCCATCCGCCAGTACTGGTTATCGAAGCACTTCTTGTCCTGGTTATCTTCTGCCTTGCGGTTGCGGGTGCCGCGCTGGGTGTAGCAGTGCAGGTTATCCAGGGTGGTTACTACCATCCGCTTGCCCGGGAAGAACGGGGGGATGTAAGCCTTGCGACCGGCAATCGACTCGGCCAGCTTCTGGGCTGCGATCTGCTCGCTCGGCTTGGTCGCTTCGCTGTAGAGCTTGGCCTGAGCTGCCGCCACCAGATCGGTACCGACCAGCACCACCAGGCGGGGGTCTTGGCGGAACAGCGGATCGATGGTGGTGTTGATCAGGTCGGAGGCCATCTCGTCCAGGGTCTTGTAATCGCCCTTGCCGTCCGGGTCGAAGTAGATCTTCTTACCCGCTTCGGCCTTGATGATCTGGCTGCCACCGTTCCACTCGCGGGCGATCTGGTGCCAACCCTTGTTGACGTCTTCACCCAGCGGATGGGCCGCAGGGTCGGTGGTCTCTTCGGCAGATACGCCGTTCCAGCCGACCCGCAGAATATCGAGGGCGAATGCAGTGTTGATGAACTCACCGACCAACTTGATGAACTCACCCTCGCTGCCAGCGTTGGCCCAGACGCACAGGGTCGCCCAGTCGAGCGAGGCGCACGAATCGGTCTCGGTCAGCTCATAGGTGTTGCCGGCCACGCCGACCTTGCCGTTGAAGCGACCATCTTTCTTGCGGCCAGTGAACAACTTGCCGATGCCGACCTGTACTACCTGGCCTTTGATCTGATCCACATCCATACAGGTGATGAGGCTCAGGAACTCGACCGAGGCGAGCAAGGCAGAGCGCATGCCGGTTTCCACCGGGCCACTGATGACGCTGAACTGTTTGTCCAGCACGTTAACGGGGATGCCATAGGTTTTGGCCAAGGCATTGCTGTATTGATCCAGGCGCTGACGTGCCTGGGGGGTAAGTGACTGACTCACGGCCGCTCCTTAATAGACGGTGGGGGTATCGTCACCGCCGAGCGCATCAGGTCGTTGACCCGGCACTTCAACGGAGAACTTGTCGATCTGGCCTTTCAGCTCGCTGACGGTGGCGGCCAGACCAGTGATGGTCTCGTTCAGCTTGCTGAACTGGTCATCAGTGACTTTGTTTTTGTCGCCTTCGTCTTTCGGTTCAGTCACCGGATCGGTCTTTACTTCCGGTTTGGCATCCAGCTTCGCGCTGAAGCTTGCGAACTGGGCACCAAGACTGGTCAGAGTCCCGTTCAGCAGTTCGAACTGTTCTTTGGTCATTTCCTCATCCTCTGGATGGCTGGGGGTTGGTTTTGATTCAGGTTCACCATGGCTGGCCATCAAACTGAAGAGCTTGCTCATAAAGCCATCCGGCTTTTCGTGCTTGGGCAGCTTGAGCATGGAGAGATCCAGCGGTTCGCTGGTGCCGATGACTTGGCCCTTGCTGCTCTTGCTGAACTTGAGTTGGGTGGTGCCGGTGCTGGCAGGCTGGTCGGTGACGCCCAGACCAATCAGATAGGTGCGGCCCAGATCGGCGAATTGCTCGAACGGCTCGATGGAGCAGAACTGGTACTGGCCGTTTTGGTTCCAGTAGACAAGATCCCGATTAGGGCAGAGAACGGCGAACAGCTTGAGCTTGCCGTCTACCTCTTCGGTCTTGAGTGCTTGCACGGTGCCATAGCTGGACCAGCGATCATGCTCTGGCCAGATGACGGCGGTGTAATAGGTCGGGTCGTAGGTCTCGGCCATGTCGACCAGCCATTCGCGGGTTATGTCTCGTCCATCCACCGCTTTGCCTTCGGTGGCGATACAGACAAAGCCAGTTCTCAAGGTTGATTCGTTCATGCCTGATCTCGATTGATACTTGTTGAGACGTCCTGAAACTTCTTGAGACGTCCTGATGCGAGCTCAGGCTATCGGGTCGGCAAGGGGTATTCATCCGGTTGTGTTCAAGGCGATTCGGATCCATGGGGATATCCGAATTGCTTGGAACATCAGGGCAATAAGTGGGGGCGGGGGGCTGGCTATGATGGCGCCATCATTCACAAGATGGAGGCGCCGTGGCGTATCCCGAAGAGATCCGCAATGCTGCGCGGGGGCTTTATCTTAAGCGCTGGACACCCCAGGAGATCAAGGACGAACTTGGCCTTAACTCCTGCAGGGTAGTCTACTTCTGGGCCGAGAAGTACGGCTGGCGTGACCTGCTGACCGAAGAGGCGGTAGAGGATGCCATTGCCCGCCGCCTGCACTCTCTGCTGGGCCGAGAGAAGAAAACCCCCGAAGAACTCGACGAAATCGACCGACTGGTCGGGCACCATGTCAGCCTGAAAGAGAAGGCACTCAAGTGGGCCGAGCGCCAGCAGGCGCTGACCGCCCGCCGTGAATCCGGTGACGAGCCTTCCCCCGACCGTTCCCCGCGCAGCAGGGGCGGGCATGATGGCGGTGGCCGCAAAGGGAAGGGCGGCAAGAAGGGCAAGAACGAGATCGGCCACCTCACCGAGGCAGACTTTGCCGAGTGGCTTGGTACCTTGTTCGGCTATCAGCTGCGCTGCCGCGAGGCCAAGAACGACCCGGCACTGCCGCGCACCCGCAACATATTGAAGTCACGCCAGATCGGCATGACCTACTACTTCGCCGGTGAGGCGCTGGAAGATGCGGTACTGACCGGCGGCAATCAGATATTCCTGTCAGCCACCCGCGCCCAGGCAGAGGTGTTCCGCTCCTACATCTGCAAGATTGCCCAGACCTTCCTCGGTGTCACCCTGACCGGTAACCCCATTGTGCTGTCGAACGGGGCCGAGCTGCACTTCTGCTCGACCAACTCCAACAGCGCCCAGTCCCGTTCCGGCAACGTCTACATCGACGAGTATTTCTGGATCCCCAACTTCGAGAAGCTCTCGGATGTGGCCAGCGCCATGGCGACCCAGAGCCGCTGGCGCAAGACCTACTTTTCAACGCCATCGAGCAAGGTTCACGAGGCGTACCGGTTCTGGACTGGGGATCGTTGGAAGGGCCAGCGACCGAGCCGGGTGGCCATCGATTTCCCTGGTGAAGATGATCTGCGCGACGGCGGCCGCATTTGCCCTGATCGGCAGTGGCGTTACGTCATTACCATCGAGGATGCCATTCGCCTTGGTTGCAACCTCATCGACATCGAGGAGCTCAAGGACGAGTACCCGGAGGAGGTGTTCGATCGCCTCTACATGTGCCGGTTTATCGACGATGCCCTGTCGGTGTTCAAGTTCCAGGATATGGAGCGGGCAGGGGTAGACCCCAGCCGCTGGGAGGACTACAAGCCCGGGCGGCCCGACCCGTTTGGCCGGCGCGAGGTGTGGATGGGCTACGACCCGAGCCGCACCCGCGACAACGCCACACTGGTGGTGGTCGCCCCGCCCACTGTCGCCGGCGAGCGGTTCCGGGTGCTGGAAAAGCACTACTGGCGCGGGCTCAACTTCCAGTATCAGGCGCAGGAGATCGAGCGGATCGCCAAGAAGTTTAGGGTCACGTATCTGGGGGTCGATGTGTCCGGCATTGGCTCAGGGGTATATGACCTGCTTAAGCCGGTATTCAAAGGGGTGTGCCACCCCATCAACTACAGCATCGAGAGCAAGTCGCGGCTGGTACTCAAGATGATCGACGTAGTGGAGGCCAACCGCATCGAGTGGGACAGCTCGGATCGGGATATCCCGCTGGCGTTCCTGGCCATCAAGCGCAGCACCACCGGTGGCGGCCAGATGACGTTCAGGGCTGCCCGAGACAATGTGACCGGACACGCAGACGTATTTTTTGCCATCGCCCACGCCGTGGCCAATGAGCCGCTCGATACCAACCGCAAACGTAAATCCACCTGGACAACCAGCGAAGTTAAGAAGGCAGCATGACCAAACAACAGCAGCAACCGGCCGAGGTGGCCACTCCAACCAAGAGCGGAACGGTAGCGTTCAGCATGCCGGAGGCCATCGACCCCACGGCATGGATGACAGATTATACCGGGGTTTTCTACAACCCCTATGGCGAGTATTACCAGCCGCCCATCGACCGCAAGGGGCTGGCAAAGGTGGCGCGGGCCAACGCTCACCACGGAGCCATTTTGATGGCGCGGCGCAATATGGTGGCGGGCCGCTTTACCAATCAGCGCAGCACCGTCACCGCCTTTGCTCACAACTACCTGCAGTTCGGGGATGCGGGCCTGCTCAAGCTGCGCAACGCCTTCGGCCAGGTGGTCGGGCTGCACCCGCTCTCGAGCGTCTATCTGCGCCGGCGCGAGGATGGCTGCTTTGTTTACCTGCAGCTGGGCAAGCCGAACCTGATTTACCGGCCGGAGGATGTGATCTGGCTGGCCCAGTACGACCCGGAACAGCAAGTCTATGGCATGCCTGATTACCTGGGTGGCTTGCAGTCTGCCCTGCTCAACCAGGACGCCACTCTGTTCCGCCGCAAATACTTCCTCAACGGCGCCCACATGGGGTTCATCTTCTATGCTACCGACCCGAACATGGACGATGACACTGAAAAAGAGATGAAGGAGATGATCGCCAACAGCAAGGGGGTGGGTAACTTCCGTTCCATGTTCGTCAATATCCCGGAAGGCAAGCCCGATGGCATCAAGCTGATCCCGGTTGGGGATATTGCGACCAAGGACGAGTTCGCAGCCATCAAGGGGATCACCGCCCAGGATGTACTGACCAGCCACCGCTTTCCGGCGGCGCTGGCCGGCATAATCCCGGCCAATGGCGGCGGAGGCTTGGGGGACCCCGAGAAGTACGATGCTACCTATGCCCGGAACGAAGTGCTGCCGTTGTGTGAGCTGCTGCGGGATTCCATCAATGGGGCTGGACTCCCTCGATCCCTTTGGGTCGATTTTCGGGAAACGATAGGTTCTGCTGTATAAAAAAACAGTCCTTTTGGGGTAAGATGCAATCTATAGGTTGGATTTTAGATTTATCGGGAGGGGTGATGCGGGTTTATTGCAAAGTGTGTGGCCAGAGGGGCCGCATTACCAAGACCAATCGGCTGAGCGATGATGTATCTGATCTCTATTGCCAGTGTACTGACGCCGAGTGTGGCCATTCCTGGGTGGCCTGTCTGTCGTTTGCTCATACCCTGAGCCCGTCAGCCAAGACCACGAACCAGTTGGTGCTCAGTTTGATGAGTTCGTTGACACCAGAAGGTCGGCAGTTGGTACTGGAAGGACTGGGGGCGCAATAGCGCCCCTAATCCTCTTCGTCTTTTTTAGCCAATCATTCTGCTTCCGGCGCAGGTATTTTTTGTGCTGCATAATAGATTTCCAAAACTTCATCTACTACAAGCTCTACACAGAGTCTCCCTCCTAGCCAGTGGCCGCGCTCATCAATGACAGTTGAGATGGCGTCGGCAGAAATTCCTTGCTTTGGTGAGTCACTACGAACAAATTTATCGCTATGACGTCCACCACCAACTAGATATCCGTCATTTCCGTGGGCGTGTTCTATCATATCACGCAGGTCTTTACCTTCTGAAAGCAGGTGCCTGGCTCTGCTGTAAGGAGGTTGTATTGCTGGAAAGAGATACTGAGCTCTTTTGAGAAGGCGGAGCAAGTTCCCAGTCACGACAACAAAATGGTAAGCATCTAGCGCTGTTTTATCGGAGCATTCTTGATGTTCACCTTTATATCGGATCATCGTTTCTAGTCCACCGGAAAACATTTTTTCAAATGTTTCTTTTACTGACCTGCTTGACGTCAAATATACGTCAGCATTCCTGAGGCAAGCCCTAAGCCAAAAAAGAAGTTGTTGATGGTCGTACCATGTGGCCTCATCAGGTGTTGGGTTTTTAATCTTTTTTTTCATATTTGGTTTTGCCTATGGTTTGGTTCAGGGAGGGGACATGCTCGCACCTATCCTACCAAACTACAGCCGTCCCTGGCGCGTGACCGGTCACTATTCAGTTAACAGGCTTTTTCTCTTGTTCTTCTAAGCGAATTCCCAATTCGCATAGTGTGGCGATAGCACGGCACATTCCTTCTCTATCCTCGATTTCCAAATCAGGTGTTATCCGTGCTATATCCCTGATTGAACTGTAAATCTCTGTTTGAATCCCCGTCTGCACACTGCCTCCTACTACTGGTTAGACCTGATGATTTTATCTATAACCGGATTGCATATCTCGACGATCGCCGACTAGATTTTTCATATGTATGCATAAACACCTGTCAGATCTGACAGTCACCATGACCCCGAGCACGGGCACCTGCCGGAGGCGCCCCATGAAAAGAAAGACAAATCCAGCCCGGTCCGCCCGGGCCTATGTGGATCGCGCAAAAAGCACCACCAAAGCCGTGCTGAAAAGGCATGGCCTCACGAACAGTGCCACAGGCAAGATCATTGATGTGGCGCCGGCTACTGTTGGCCGCTGGCTGGATGACCAGACCCGCGCCTTTTTCGATCTTGAGCACGCTGCCGCTATCTGTATCCATCTCGGGATCCCTGTCTCTCACCTGCTTCCCCCTGGTGACTGGCTGATTGGACACCACCAGAGCCCGCAGCGGGATCAATTGATGGCCCTGAGCGAGGATGAAATTGATTGGTTGCTCGCCGTTCGGGCCGGTGCCATGGCCTGTTATCGCTGATGTCATCGGTGCTCCTGGTAGCCTGGTGGTTAAGTCACTGACCAAGCCGGTCACATAGTCCGCCAGTAATTTGGTAATAAAATCCCCTCCAGCATGGCTGGATTTTTGTTTGAGGGATTGACGTGGCGGTATGGTATCCATGCTGCCACTTTCTGGTCAATATATTTCTATCAGGCTTCTCAATCGAGTTTCCTTCGTTTGCTCACAGCACTTATTTTTAAGAAAAATAAAGATTACTCAATGCGTTACGTAACGCTGAACATCCTAGCAATTGTGGTGAAATATATTTCGCTGGCGGGATAAACTTAAATCTAGTTTTGAGATAGCGAATGCCAAATAAACCCCGTTTTGTAGATAACACAATGCAGTTTGGGGCGTTAAATATAAACCAGAGTTCATTTTGGGATGAAACGCATCAACTGGAGTTCAGTTTGAAGCGCATAACGTATGTTACGTTTTTCTGCATTATTTGAAATTGTGCTTTTTTAATAAACAGAGCCTCAATTTTTTGAGGCTCCTTTGGTTCCGTTATAACGCGATGTCTTTTTCTCCTGATGTGAGCCAGCAGGCCGACTCGCCCCTGTAGGTTCCGCGACAGCCCACCGGTAGTCTGTTGCCACAGTGCTGGCAGGTGGTGGTGCTCAGATTTGCCTCCTGTTCCAACCAGCGTTCCCAGTCCCGCCGGATCAGGGTGCTGATGAATTCGTCTGCACTGTATGGCTCTCCGCTCCCTGCCCTGGCAATGCAAAGGTGATCCAGCTGCTGGCGCTCCCGTTCTGAGAGCGCCACCTCCACCCGCTTAATGCCCAGCGCTGCGCGTCTGGCCCGCTGGGCCTGCTTGCGTTTGGTGGCAGGGTTCATGCTTCGCCTTCCTCTGCGGCAATCTGCTGCAGTATTGTGTCCACACGTTCTTTCGCTTCGATCACTTCTCCATCGGACAGATAGACATAGGCATGGATACCATTCCACTGGCTGCAACTTGATGGTTCGCTGACTCTGTAGATAGCGGCAACGCTCACTGCGTGACTTCTCCCTTTGGTATCTGTGAGCCTAATCATGCCGCGCCCTCCCTGACGACCATGGCATCTAGCTTGGCCCATGCCCGCCAGCTGGATACCGTAGTCTCGACCGATGGATTGTCAGATGTTGGATGGCCGTATACCACATGGGTGACGGTGCCGCGTTCGTTCTGCTTGGTGGCCTTCACTTCCCTGGTGGTACCGAAGCGGGTGAGCACGTCACCAGGTACTGGATGTTTGCGGGGGTCTCTCATTCCTCACCCCCGGCAGTTTCCTGCAACCATGCCTTGGCTTTGGCGATCACCTGTTCATCAGTCTCGCCCTCTGCACCTACTATCGGCAGGCTAATATCCCCAATACACGCCCGCGCTACTGGAGTCAGATCCACGATATCGACCTTGGTAGTGATCTCTTGTTGCAGCAGGTACCGTGCCCGCTCTTGCACCGTCTCAAGTGCCTGAAAAGCTTTCATGTCCATGGTTACGCTCCTGTTTCGATTTGACGGTGGTCGACCACTACCTGGTGCAGTGCTGGCCGGTATGTTGGATTGAGCTGTTCGGCGGCGCCCGGATTGGCTCGGTCGATGGGGCTGCCCGGTGCGATAAAGAGGGTGCGGCCGGTGACGGCGCACCGGATTGTGCCGCTCTGGTCGATGGCCACAGGGGTGAGCCCGTCCACGATATGGCGGCGGCCAACAGATCGGCCATCTGCGGTCAGCACCGGTACGGTGGCGCGGTTGGCTCTGGCCTGAAACGGGTTCGGTACCTCGGCGGCGATGGCCGGCAGGGCCAGCGATGTTGGACGAGGGTGCCGGCGGCGCAGGATGGCGCAGGCTACGGACTGCTGTTTGCCCTTGAGCATCCCCACCCACTGGCTGATTTCCTTGGCTGGCCAGCGCTGCTGCAGGATGCAGGTCACCCGATTATCCAGGCTGCGGTACTCTTCCCGGCTGACGGTCTGTTTGCTGTTCGTGTTCATGCCCACTCCTCGCTGTAGTCGTTCTCTTCTTGCATCCACTCCGGCACATCCAGCCCCTCCAGTACCCGCCACATCTCTGACTGATAGGGCTCCGGCAGCATCTCTATCCAGCTGCGGGTACCGGTATGGCCCTGTGCCTGGTAGACCTTGCCGCAAAGCTCAACCAGCATCGGCCAGTCCTGATCGCCTTCCGGTACCGCGTACTCATCCGGTTGGTTCGGCTCGGCTGGCGACTGGCCATCTGGCACCCAGTCCGGCTCGCTTGGCATCGCTCGGCTCGATTGCACCTGACCATTCTCAAGCCAGAGGGTGAAACCGTCTGCGCGAACGCTGGCGCCTGAGCGCAAACGCCCGATAGAGAAGGGTGATAAACCCCATTGCTCTGCCATCAACTGATCCGCGAACGCCTCAGGATCCGGCTGCGTACAGTTATTGTCAGAGCTCCAAGGTGCCGGGCTGTCGCCCGTCTTAACCCCAACCCCCCAAGCCGAACCCCTGGCGGCCTTGGCGGCTTCATAGGTGCCTGCAGGCACTACCTCCCAACCAGTAAGGCGAGTTCGCACACCGAGACGAGCGGATTGCAGGCCCATCAGGCGCTTGATGTCTTCGCCGTAGCTGTTGGCCTGCTCCTCGATGAGATGGGCCAACCTGATGGGGTGCTCGGCGCGGGTAGCCATCGCGCCGCCCATGGCGTGGAGGTAGCAGCGAAAGATGCCGTTATCCGCGGCAAAGCGGGCAGCCTCAAAGCGCGGGTCTTGCAGCACCGGCTTGGGCGGGCCGACCAGATCGCCGTGCTTCTTGGCGTTGCTGATGCGGCGCAGCTCGCGCCAGACCCCGACCGGTGCGCCGCCGATCTGCTGGAAGGTGCGGATCCCCCACCAACTAGCCCAGGCGCAGGCATGCTGGGCACCTAGGTCTGCCTTGGTGCCTGCTTCTTCATCACCATCCACATGCTCGCCGTCGATGTTCTTGGCGATATAGGCGGCGATGTAGCCTGTTGCGTCCCCCTTGGAAGGGTCGATCTCCTTCCAGTCGAAGCGCGGAGTAAAATCAGTGAAGGGGATGCCCTGATTGCTGCGCTCCAGTTCCTGCCGATCATCTGTCAGGGCATAACGTTGCAGGGTATCGATCACCCCATTCCGGTCGCATTTGCGCATAAACAGCAGCATGTGCCAGTGCGGTGTGCCATCGTGGTGCGGTTCGCAAACACGGAAGCCATAGATAGGCATGCCCCAGCGCTTCAGGTATGAGCGGGCCCGGCTCCAGAGCTGGCCCAGATAGGCGCAGGTGTCGCGCGGGGTGGCGCCCTGATACTTGTCATTTTCGATGGTCTTGCCGTTGCTGCCCGTCTTCCAGGCGTGGAATCGGCTGGGGGCTGTCCAGGTGAAGAACACACCCACGTGGCCCTGCTCCTCGGCGTAGTCTTCAAAGCCGCGCATGCGGGTCATCATCTCGGCTCGACGGTTGACCGGGTTGGCATTGCTCGCTTCCCAGCAATCCTTCATCGAGATCACCAGGTCGTGCTGCTCGTTCATCACTTCCGACTCGGCCAGCCAGCGCATCATGGCCCGCTTACGCTCGCGCACCACCTTCATGGTGGCGTTCGAGACGTAGGCAGAAACGCCCTTGCGCACCTTGCCCAACAGAATGGCGATGTGCTCTTGCAGGCGATCCCAGCAACGGTTGACGCGCCTCTCCCACCACTTGGCAGAGAGCAGGCGCACCATGACGCTCATGATCCAGTTATCCCGCGCCTCTCGGGTTTTGAACTCCGGCATCTTGCCGATAAAGCCCCACTGGTCTGCAGGCTGCTTGATGGCTTCCCATGTCTCCATCAGATCCAGTTCACCGGCGGTGGCGTTCTGCTCGATATTTTTCCAGATGGCGGCCGTCTGGTTGGCGAACTGGTGGGCGACCCGCTTGCGGCCGTCATCATCACGCAGGTGGTGGGCATCGACCGGCAGCGCCATTACCAGAGAGCGAACCCACTTAACCCGCTCCCGCAGCCAGATATTTGCGCTACGGCAGTTGCGGGCGGTTCCATCTTTGCGGCGGCGCACGTACTGCTTGAACAGCACCTGCGTGAACTGCATGGATAGGCCATCGAGCAACTGCACCGCCCAGACCAGATCGTATTCACCAGGGGTGCCGACAAAGGCGGCATCCAGCTTGGTGCCCGGCATCGAGTTGGCGAGCGCATCGATGCGCGACCGCAGGGCCTTTTTAGAGAGCGGCAGCTGGTTGCGCTTTGGCGTGGGCAGGCGAGATATGGCAAAACCAAGTTGGCCAGCCTCGGCGGCTGGCCCTGTTTTTTGTTTGTTGGTCATTGTGCAGCGGAACCTAACAGCGAACTCAGGCCGCAACGGCGGGCCTTGATAACGAGGGTTGTGTGGGCGCACATCCGGCGGGTTGCGGCGCACTGGCGAAGTGTCAGCGCTATGGTGGCCCGTGGTCGAGGCGATAGCTGGCGGCACTCGATGAGCTGGCGCTGATACCCGCGCAGGCGTGCACTAGCGCCGCGCAGGTCTTCCCACCACCAACCCAAATCCCTTTCCATTTCTGATATCAGGCGGTAGTTCATGCGGCCTCCACTGCTATGAGGTGGCTCAGACCATCTGGTAAGGCAACTCGGCTCCCCTTGTCCCAGATAAACCAGCTGTATTCGCAAGAGTCAGACCCGCCATTCACAAAGCGTGGGCGCGGAACCAGGATCGGGGTTTTGTTCGGAAAGCCAATCTCAGCCCAGAACGGCACCCGCTTCTTGCTGCCCAGGAAGTTAACCCGTTGCAGGTAAATCAAGGTGCCGTCAGGCGCGAGCTCAGACAGGCTCTTTTTCAGAAACTCCTCTGTCAGCGAGAACGGTGGGTTGGTGATGATGACGTCAAACTTGCGGCCAAAATCCCATTCCAAATAGTCACGACCTTGGCTGATTTCCGCCCACTCCTTCTGTTCAGCAGGAAGTGGCACAGGGTTATAGATGTTCCCTTCTGCGCGGCACGGCTCCATAAAGATGTCGTCATGGCGGAAGTTAATGCAGCGCATCAGCGCAGCCACTGCACTTTCTGGGGTCGGATAGAGCTCACGCTCGATGGTGTTGCCGGTGGTGCTGCTCATGCCGCACCCCCTACCACCGTGCAGCCGTTCACCGGTGACCAGCTTGAGATCGGCACTTGCAGGCCCAGTTTGTTTTGATCACGCTCGCCGCTCAGCAGCAGGAGCGCTTGTTCGTTGCAGTTTTCACAGCCGCACCACTGGCCGCCGCATTGGCAGAACTCTTGCTCGCCGTGCTTCTCTCTGGAGTAGATGGAGAGGCGCAGGCAGTCTTGGCACAGCACAAAGAAGCTAATGCGGATAACGCTCAGGCGATTAGGGCGGATCGGCTCCTTGGCCATTGGCTTGCTAAACACGGTTTCATCAGGGCCAGAGGCCATATCAACGCCAATAAAGAACGGGTTATCCATAAACGGCAGCAGGTCATCAACCGGCTCCTGAGCGGCATCGTCTTGCGGCTGGAATACCAGCCGCTCTTCTTCGAGATCCCACGTAAAAGCGCTTTTCCCCTCTACGAACAGCCATTCATCAGCAGCCTGTGGGTTTGCGGCCGCGAACTCGTTAAACAAGCGAAGGAACATCAGGTCGTTGCTCATGCCAGACACTCCTCATCGTCGCGGTCTACATAGGCAGCTTCGGCTTGCGCTTCTGCGGCCAGCGCCATCAGACCATGCAGCGCCAGCAGGATCATGGCAGCCTCCCTATACAGACTGCTGCGAACCCCACCATCAGATGTCATTTCAGCAAACCAACTGGCCACCTCGCCCGAGTCGAGAAATACCGTGATGCGCGAGATGAGATCTACCTCCCCCCCGGCGGCATATTCCTGCAGGTCACGCCACATCCCCCCGATGCTGTCGATCCCCTCCAAGATTAAGTACCTGTCGCCTTCGATCGGCTCTCCTTCCGCGACCAGTGCATCTGCCGCTTTCCACAGTGCATCCAGCAAATCAGTGGTGCTAACCATCGGCTCCAGCGCCAGCAGTCGGCTTATCTCTTCACGTGTCATGCTTCGTCCCCCATCACTGAGTCGTCATCGAGCAGATCGGCAGGACGGCTGGTCACGACCAGTTGCACCTGGATGTACTCATCCCCCGAGTAGAGATCGCCCAGGGCGATCCGGTTTTCCTGCTCGCCGGTGGCCAGCAGTTCGGTCAGCAGCGGCAGCACTGCCTTTTCGGCGCGCTTGGCGATATGGATTGCATCGAAGCTCATGCGCTGGCCCTCCCGTTCATTGAGCGGAACACCTTGAGCCAACGCAGCTGCTGGCGGGCCTGCTCGCGTAGATTGCGGCCCTCTGGGCCGCGCTTGGTGTTGTATGTATTTGCCTTGATGCGATGTGGCAGCTCTGCCAAATCGGCCAAAGCCGCCTGCGGGGTGATGGGGTGGAACAGCTTTTTCATGCCACCCCCTCGATGATGCGGATCGCGCCAGAGGTCATGCGCTCCATGCGGGCGTACCCGTTCTGGCCGCGCAGCCAGGTGGTGCCGCAGTTGGTGTAACCCTGCCGCACCAGATAGGCGCTGGCGTCTTTGATGGTCGGAACGGTGCGGCGAGTGATAGCTGCAGACATGATCAGATCCCCCCTCGGCTGTTGACGCATGACCATACCGCTCGCCATGCCATGGCGGCCGGTTGTTCCACTGCATTGATCAGGTCAGGGCTTGAGTTGTAGCGGCTGCCCAGGCGGGCCAGCTTGCGGTTTTGCAGGCGCAGGTTGCGCACTGTGTCGAGAATGGCTAAAGTTGGCATTCGACCTCCTAGTCGATAACTGATTGATGAAAGCCCGCTGGTGTTGGCGCACCGATAGCGGGTTTTTTATTGCCCGATTGCTCGTGGGCCGCTTTGGGTCATCTGGTTGGCGGCCATGACGGCGCGTTTCATGCGCAGCTTTGCGGCGCGTTCCTTCTTCTCTCTCTCGATATCCCCGATCGGTCTGGTCACTGGTGCCGGGTGCCACACCTTGGTGTCACAACCGCCGCGAAACTCCCCCTGGTACTCCAGCGCGATCACCGCCATCCTGACCGCCTCGCGTTGGGCATGGGGCAGGGCTGACAAGGTGGCTGTCATCAGCTCGCCACGTGGCTGGCGGGCGATGGCACAGATGGCCGCTTTCTTGGCTTGGCTCATGGCCAGCCAGTCGGTGTCCAAACTGGAACGGGTCTTACCGAACAACTCACGCAGCATCAGGCAGCCGGCGGTATTCATGGCCACCTGCTCCATCGGAGTCAGGCCAGCGAGGTTGCGTTCTTCGTGGTTGATGGTTGTCTGTTGCATGGGTTTCCCCTTACATAGTCATGGTTTGCATCAGGATGTCTGATGCACAGGTGACAGTAGGCACAGCCTGAAAGCGGGCCTCGATGTCGTGGATCAGCAGTGCCAACGACCCCATTGCAGAGGTGGCCACACTGACGATGGTGTTGCGTTCGGTGCGTGAAACCCGTCCCTGCTCGGCCAGCGCCAGCGCGCGCTGGCCAATGCTGGCCACCTTGGCATTGAGGTCGATCGCTTGATGGGGGAGGGATGGCGCACGTTCAGCGTTTGGAATGGCGATGGCGGTCAGCCCGCATTCCAGCAGCATGCCGTCGAATAGGGTTTCGTCCCCTTCGGTGGCGTGATACAGCGCGATGAGATCGGCCACGGTCAGCTGGTGCGGCTGGTCAGGGTTGAGTTTGTTTCTCAACACCTGAGCATCTATGCCAGCCGCGGCGGCGACCTTGCTGATCACATGGGTGGAGGTAAATCTGCTGCATGCAGATTCAAAGTGCGGATGTTTGCAGTCGTCACCGATAAACATGGTTCTCTCTCCATTGAGTGCCATAGTTACCGGGAGATTGCAGGTGTGTATGACGCTGCCGCAGCCTGTTGATAGAGTGCGACCATATTGATCAGAACCCTGTGCTTAGGCCCTGTCTTGGGCATGATTTGCAGTTCACCTCTGGCAACCATCTTTTTCACTGTGCCAACAGGAATGCCGGTATCTGCGCTATAGCGCTCGATGGTTTTAACTGGCGTGTCGATCTGGAGTGCAATCTCTGACATGATAGATCCCCTTAAACGTTGCTCTATACGACTCGATATAGCTCTAAAGCCACATCCTAACTCTTCAAGGTGGATTGTTGATCTAAAGAGTTACTCAGTCAAGCTAAAAGGGCATTCATTGTTCAATAAGGTTCTACAAGGTGCTTTATGACTACGGAGAGAGCTTTGAAAGTTGACTTTGATCAATCGTCATTCTCAGAACGACTTAATAAAGTGATTGGCAATGAGCCTATTCGTGCTTTTGCTCGACGAGCTGACATGAGCGATAGCGGCCTAAAGCGTTATCTTTACGAGGGGACCATTCCCCCTATAGATCGAGCATTAAACTTAGCGCGGGCGGGTGGAGTTACTTTTGATTGGCTGGTGTTTGGTATTGGTGATGGAGCTAATACCCCACCTTCTCATGCATCGCATGACGCCAGCCACTGTGTTCAAAGTGCTTATCAAGCAGATGAGTTCACCACTATTCCTGGTTATGCAGTCTTTGCCAGTGCAGGCCATGGCGCCAATATCACAGACGAACCACTGGCCGAGCCGATGGCGTTCCGTACCGATTGGCTGCGCCGTGAAGGATTCGACCCGGCCAAGATGGCGGTCATCCGAGCCAAGGGCGACAGCATGGAACCGACCATCAATGACGGTGATGTGATCCTGCTCCGCCTCAAGAACGGGGAAGCTCCCCGCGATGGGCTCTATGTGCTGCGCCTCGATGGCGGCCTGTTTGTCAAACGCCTGCAGTTCGACCTGGGCGGGGTGCGCATCATCTCTGACAACCCTTTGTATAAATCCCGCGACCTGAGCAAATCAGAGCTGGCCGAGCTGGATCTGGTTGGCCGGGTGGTGTGGGCCGGCAAGAAGTTTTAAGGAGTTAACATGCTTTCGTTGATGGCTGCCTTGGCGGCCCTTTTGTGTTTGTTGCTGACTGTGGCCGGTTTGTTTAAACCTGCGTTGTTTGGCCAGAAGCGCCGCCTGAATGCGTTTTTTATCGGCCTTTATTGGGCCCTCGGGTTTTCCCTGCTGGGTATGGTACCGGATGGCAAGATCGAGTTGTCTGGCGGGCTTGTGCTGTTGGCCTTGCTGGCTGCTGCTCATAGCATCCTGCTGTTCATCAGCCATGCGCTGGCCGTTCTCAAGATGAGCCAAGAGGAACGGGCGCAGGCGCGCCCAGGCAAAGCAGCGGCCGGGGTTGTGCTGTTGTTCCTTGCTGCTGGCGCTGGCGCTTGGCTGTCCCGACCTGCTCCGCTTGATGCCCCTATGCCACCCGCTGATAGTGTGAATACCCAGCGTGAGCAACAACCATCAGAGCAGCGACCCACCACGGTACTGCGGGGACTGTCACTCGCTGAGCAATGCCGACTTGAGCAGGATATCTATCAGCAGATGAACCAGGTCACTGATGGAGTGATGGCGCGCTTTGGTGGCCTGCTCAATGGCCAGCAGATCGATCCCAATCAGTTCGCAGAGTATCGGTTCAGCACTGTCAATCCTGCGATATCTGCGGCCAGCGATTCGATGAACGGCCTTCGCACCAGTCACCTAGATGATGATGTGGTTATCCGGCTGGCGGCTTCCCTGGTGCAGCGCACCTATTCGTTTGTTGGCCAACTCTATACCGCCTCCAGAACTGGCGATGATGTTGCGTTGAAATCTGCACGTGACCAGCTGGCGCAGGCCGTTGCATCCCACAAGCAAGCCCGGGCGGTGTGCGATGACAGTCAAAAAAATTGAGGGGCAAGCCAAGCCATGGCGGGCAGACGTTCGCCCTGATGGGGTAAGCGGCCCCCGCTTGCGCAAATCCTTTATGACCAAGGGGGAGGCGCTGGCGTGGGAACGGCACCAGTTGATGAACAAGCCATGGCTGAAAGAGGATGAGCCCGAGCCAGAGCAGAACGGCCAGCGGCTGCTCGATTTGGTTCACCTCTGGTTTGGCCGCCACGGGCAGACCTTGGCTGATGGCGACCGGCGCCGCGATAAGCTGGTTTGGCTGTGCGAAGCGCTGGATAACCCGCTGGCCAGCGAGTTCACCTCCGAACACTTCTCTGCCTACCGGGAGCGGCGTCTGGCCGGTGAGCTCTATGTACCAGGGCAGCGAAAGCAGGTCACCCCCACCACCATCAACCGCGAACAGCTGTATCTGCAAGCAGTGTTCAACGAGCTGGCCCGCCTCGGGGTTTGGCACGGCGGTAATCCGCTTTCTGACCTGCGCCAGTACAAGGTGCAAGAATCCGAGCTGGCCTATCTATCCCAGGATGAGATCGAGCAACTGCTTGATGCCTGCAAGGAGCAGCGGGATCTGTGGCTGGTCGTCATGCTTTGCCTTTCGACCGGTGCCCGCTGGTCTGAGATTGAGAAGGTCAGCCGATCACAGATCGGCATGGGGCGGATCACTTTCACAAAGACCAAGGGCAAGCGGAACCGGACTGTCCCTGTCGCCCCCTGGTTGCTAGCCATGCTGCCCAAGCGTACTGGCCGCCTGTTCGATGATTGCTATGCCGAGTTCGAAAAGGCCATCAGGCGAGCGGGTATCAAGCTGCCGGCTGGCCAGAGTACCCACGTTCTGCGCCATACCTTCGCCAGCCACTTCATGATGAATGGCGGCAACATCCTGGTGTTGCAGCGAATCCTCGGCCACACCGATATCAAAATGACCATGAGATACAGCCATTTTGCACCAGATCACCTAGAGGATGCGGTACGGCTAAACCCCATCACCGCCCTGAAAAGTGTCCATAAACAGTCCATCGAGCCGCCCCATATTTAGCTATATGTGGTCATATTGAGATTTTTGACCTTTTATAAATCAGTAACTTATTGATTATAAAGGGCCTCTGACGGTTTCAAAATCCGCCGTTGCAAAACGTGTCGGTTCGAGTCCGACCCCGGGCACCATTTAAAACTCTTGTCTGGTCAACAAGATACGGCGTTTAGGCGCTGTCCTCTCTCGGAACAAACTGCGGTTGAAACTCTCAATAACGTGCAATTACGTGCAAGAGGTTTTAACCAGATGGCAAACGTTCAAAAAATATCCGGCAAACGTGGCACAAGTTACCGTGTCCAGTTCATGCGAAATGGTCGGCGTGTCGGTCAAACCTTCCCCCGCAAGAAAGATGCAGAAGCCTTTTTGGCTCAAATCACTGTATCTGACGATCTAGCCGATGCGCTAACAAACGTCACTTTATCAACAACGACCCTATCCCAAGCAATCCGCGATTACCTCGACCAGTACAATGGCCGAGACTCAAGCATTATGCAGCGCCTCACATGGTGGGCTGACCGCCTTGGCACCAAGCCAGTTGGCCGCGTAACACGCCAGCAGGTAAAAGCTGCCCTGAATCAGTTGCAAGTAGAGGGGAAACAACCCGCCACCCTCAACCGTTACCGAAGCGCGTTATCTAGCGTATTCGTATGGTTCAACGACAAGCACGACACCAAGCACAACCCCGCCCGTGAAGTTCGCCAGCAGACCGAAGATAACGCTCGCACCCGTTTCTTGTCTGATGATGAATTGCCGCGACTACTGGCCGCAGCAAAAGCCAGCAAATGGGATCGCCTGCATTTGCTGATCTCGATGGCAATATTCACAGGCGCTCGCCGCAGTGAGCTGATCGGCCTGCAATGGTCAGATGTTGATCTCAAGGCTAGAACAGCCCACCTGCACCATACAAAGAACGGCACCCAGCGAGTGCTGACCCTTCCCCCGTCCCTTGTTCAAGAGCTGATGAAGTTTCGGCAAGTGGGCAACGCCTACTTATTCCAACACCCCAGCAAATTGAATGCCCCCTTTGAGCACTTTGATTCATTCTGGCAAGCCTGCCGTGATGAAGCCGGAATAACAGATTTCCACTTTCACGACCTGCGGCACAGTTGCGCCAGCCTGCTTGCCAAGAATGGGGCCTCTCTATTGGAGATCGCCCAAGTGCTAGGGCACAAATCAATCACCATGACCCAGCGTTACAGCCATCTTTGCAACGGTCACAAGCAGTCATTGACTGATCGTGTATTCGGGGCAATTGCTTTGTGATTTGCCTCAGTAGACATCTGCACTACAGGATAAAGCCTACCGACAAGGACATTTGAGCATGAGTGACACAGAAGACACAAAAGACGCGATTCTCGAGCGCTTGAATAACGCGCGTGCCAATGCAAAAGCACTAAAGCACCCATTCCCGCCGCAGAGGATCATAGAGGATTTGGCTGATCGGTTAGCTCATTTCCACCCGCAATTGAAATATGAGCGATCAAAGACAGAACGAGGAGAGCGGAAGAACGCTATCCGAAAGGGGATCGAGGCCGTTGCTGGGGAGGTTGAGACGCTAAGGAAGAGGCTGGCTAGCTTTGAGAAAAAATACCCGGACGCCGCAGATGATGCCCGTTTCAATGTGAACGCTCGCTTCAACCTAGCCCTTGGCGACACTTCGCTATCTGAGCTGATGAAGGCAGTAAAGACGGGGCTTATCCTCACGGCTCGAAAGTACACATACGAGTCCTTTGATTTCGAGGTGATCCGGATTATCGAAAATACGTGGCGCAGTGGGCGTGACAACGGCGAGAAACTGAAGACGAAAGACACCGTTGACGGGGCTTTCATCTGTTTTTTAGCTGCCGCATTAGGCACATCAAACGGTACGGCTCGAGACCGATGGCGCGCGTTCAACAGGGCTCGAACTAATGCTGTCGAACAGACTGAAGCGCGGGGCCTTGAGCGCCAGCAGGGGTGACAAACAGGTAAAAAAAGAGCATTTCATCACCCTGCCCATAGCTGGCTTCTGCGACATTATGAACCACGTAAGACCGCGACCGCAGAATCACGACCAGAGAGAGCAAATGATGATTAATCAGACCGATTTAATAGCCGAAGCGACCGACCTCACCCACTGGGTGCCGAGTCGTGAGCTTTCAAAAATGTATCCACAATTCACAGCCTCACAAATGAAGGCTCTGCTATGGAAGCGTCAGGAGCACGTTGGGTTGTCGCGATGTTGCCGGATGGTCGGGGCGAGGCTTTACGTCAACACCAAGTTGTTAGGCTATTGGCTAGCTGGTGCGCTACCAGAACAGCAGGCAGCGGATGAGTAAACCGATGAACACTCAACTACAGCAAGGCATTGGAATGTACCCAGTGCAAAAGCTTGGGGAAATCCCAAAAAAAAGGCCCACCGAACGGGTAGGGCCTTGAGCAGTGGAGCCGCGAAACTCCAGTACTGCTTGTACTTCTCCTGATGGTGGACGAACACCATCCTGTACTGCAACAAATACCGACGAGGTTATTTGCATGAATATTGTAAAGCATATCACCAGACTGGTGAAGTCTGATGCGTTCCTGGCTGCCGTGTGCGGCGTGTGGCTGTGCTCCATGATCGCGTGGGGCGCTATGTTATGAACCGAGTTGTCGAAATCCTGACCGCCAACAAACACCTATTCTCGCACCAACATTATCGGCTGCTGATGCTGATTGCTGAGAACCCGAATTCTTACCGCCGAGATCTTGAGGCGCTCGATCCTGAGTTACATTATCTGCCAGCACTCAACCAGAAGGTTAGCGAGAGGCTAGCTGTAATCGGACTTGAGATTGATGCACGTTCGGCCCTAGATGGTACGCACAGAAAACTGTATTCGCTCCGAGAGATCCGCCCAGATCACGCCAAGTCCGTTCGGGCTACCTGTGATGCGTTCGGTTATGGCGTCTATGCCGAAGGGGGTGGTGATGAGTAAATCACCAATTCCTCGCATGGCAGACGGCACGATTGACGTTTTCAAACTCAAGATGCGCGATCCCGTGAGAGTTGATTATTCAGCATATCAGGCGACACCAAGGGAGATGGCCGAGATGGTGATGGCTGTTGTTGATATTCAGTGCCAGATGCGCGAGCAGGTCGTGATGGGGGTAGCGGCATGACCGATTATGGAACGCTTGGCGACAGCTTGGCACGGCGCAAGCAAGAGGCCGTCATTTCCAAGCCATCCCGAGCCGCTAAACTCCTGCCACCATCTGAGGCAGGGAAATATGCCCGCGAGGCTACGGGGCACACTGAATCAACTCTCGATGACATATTGGCGTCGGTAGCGCCTAGCTTGAGCGATGAGCCGGAGACCGTTGCCGTGTCGCTGCTTGATATGGCAGGCGATCACCCTTTGGCCATCTATGCGCGAGAGGTTGCCGACTCCATTCAGATAAGCCGAGATAGCACATTCATGATAGGGCTGGGGCTCACATCTGCCGTTGTGGGCTCGACCTATTGCGTGAAGACGCCTTGGGATGCCGACTTGCCACTTGGCCTTTACGTGACAGCAGAACAGCCCCCAGCCGCTGGGAAATCCGGTGTAATGTCTGCCTTTCAAAAGCCATTTAGATCCGCTGTTCGCCGAATGAATGATGAGCGAAACAACGCATTGGACGCACTAGAGGCCCAGATTGAAGCCGCTGATGACCCCGCAATCAAGGGTGAGCTAGTGGAGCAATTGAGCCACAAGCCGCAGCCGTTGAGGGCTTGGATAAGCAACGCGACACCCGAGGCACTGGAAAAAGACGCTATCAGTCCAAACAGCGGCCTATTCATGCTCGCATCGGATGAGCGGGGCTTGCTGAATAGTGTGTTCGGCCTGTCATACAGCAAGGGCTCTGCGGTCAATATGGATGCCGCCTTGAAAGGCTTTGATGGCGGTTCGTATGTGAGTGTTCGCGCTACCCGAAAGGGCTTTGATGGCGAGGTGCACGGCTCAATTGTTTGCTTTGCACAGCCCGGATCGATTGAATCAATCATGCAGGCGAGCGGTGGCACTGGGCTAGCTGAGCGGTTTCTGTGGCTGAGTGATGACCATAACCTTGGTAAGCGAAATCACCTGAAGCCTTGGAGCAAGCCAAACGCTGACGGGTACCATCGGTTATGTAGCGAGATCACCAAGCTGATGCCCAGCCGTTTTGCCGTTGATAAGCTGGTTCCGTTGGGCTTGCCTGTGCCACTGGTGGATCAGTTGAGGATAGCAAAGCAGTCGATAGAGTCGGATCTGGCCGATGATGGCAAGTTCGGAAATGATGCTGTGCGCGGTGCTGCTGGTAAGTTTGACATGCAAGTAATGAAGATGGCCGCAATCCTGCACGTTGCCCGCCATCTGTGCAAGGGCGAGCCTGTGCCCGCTAATGTCGGAGCGGCAGACTTTGAGATTGCTTTAAATCTGTGTCGTGAGCTGCTGGAGCGTTATCGGCAGGCGCTGGTAGCAAAGCGGATCATTGGCTTTGGCGCTGAAAGTGACGCCGTTATCGATTACCTGGAGCGCTTCCCGAGCGGCAGAGATGAGAGGTCAATAAAGAACAGCCTGCGCTCGAAGGCCGTATTCAAGGGGCGGGGAACCAAGCCCATCGGGGCAGTCATTGAGCGCCTAGTGGCCGCTGGCGTGTTAACAGCAGAGCGAGGGCTAGCCGACAAGAGGAACATAAGGCTGGCCTAAAGTTGGCTGGATATGCGAAGGGGGCTTGATGCTCCCTTTTTTTGTGTCTGGAAAACCCAAAAAGGCACAAAACACACACAAAAACACGCCATCCCAGTCACACCAAGGCTTTCAGCGTGTGCACCGGAACACACAAACACACACAAAAACACGCCATCCCAGTCATACCAAGGCTTTCAGCGTGTGCACTGGAACACACACACAAGTATCTAGGTTGTCGGTTTGTGTGTGCCTTTGTGTGTGTTTGTGTTTTCTGACACACACACCACAACCCGCGCCATTACTGGCTTTAGCTTGATTTGTGTGTGTTTTGTGCCTTTTTCGACTTCTGGAGATTGGGCTGTGGTCAGGTGGGCCTTTCCTTCATCTGCACGGTTAGCCGCTGCCGTAACGTATCGAAAACTTTTCGACACCCAGCAGCGACCGCTGTCACATGGGTGTGTCTAGTGCTAAACGAAAAGCTCGTAAAACCTGCCTACAAGCGTGATGGAAAACATTTCTCACACCTAATCATTAGCTTGTGATGGCTGTTAGGTGAGCTAGCTACATGCTATGATTCTTCATTTTCAATGGAGTCTGGTATGAAGAACGTAATTGCCTTGTCTGTTGCTGCCGTGGTTGCCTTATCTGGGTGTACTATGCGCGTTGCAGACATGACCGTTGGTAGCACCAAAAATTACAATATCAATGGCGCGAAATTTGTTAAAGGTCAGCGCGTTGCTGGCGAGGATAGTTACCCAGTAATTCTATTTCCATTGGGTATTCCAAACGTTAAAACTGCAATGGATAGAGCTATCGAACAAGACAAGTGTGCAGTTGGATTAACTGACGTAGTTGTCACTCAAATGAACCATGCATTTCTAGTTGGCTCCATTGGCTTCAAGGTTGAAGGTGATCAAATCATTGACACCTCTTTGCAAGGGTGCGACAAGAAAAACTGATTTTAATATGCCTTTAGAATAGGAGGGCATAAATAATGCCCTCCCAAATTTCCCATAGCTCATCGTAATACTTAGTTCATACAACGCTGAATTTTGGTTGCCACATCTTTCAGTGTTGACAATGCCATATCTGGATTGGCTCCATCCCAAGCCCCGACAGGCTGGAATCCATTGTTAGCACTAAAGCCAGTCTCTTTCTGTGCCTGCATAATGTCAGTGAAAGAAAGGAGTAGTTTGCCACCCTCTTTTTTAGCTACGACATCAAATTGCACAGTGCGGGAAATTGGCGCGAATCCGAATGTGAATGAATAATCAGCTCTTCCCTGCGCAGCAACTTTTGACCCATCATCTGATTTGTATTTTATGACTTCACCGCCCGCAGAGTTGTTCTTATCGCCAGCCATGTAAAGGTTACCTGAAGCCTGCCCTACAAAGCTTTTGGATGTATCGCTTAGTTGAATATCTTTATTAGACAAGCTTGAGGCAATGCAGAAAGCAAGGTCTGAAGATACTGATGCTTGAGAAGAAAGCTCATAGCGATCTAAGAAACTATTTCCGCCAGCCTGCTTAAGCGTTAAGCCATCAATGCCATTCAAGTTGCTGCTAATTTGATTAGTTGCACATCCGGCCAAACCGAGACCAATCCCTAGAATTAGATAAAGTTTCATTTCTCTATCACTCCATGTTGAATATTTTTGGGCAGGTTATCACTTTAAGGAGTCAAGCGACAATCCATGTGGTGGCTAAGTTTGATGTATGTGATGCACTTGGCGATTCACCCCTTGGCTAGCATCACCAGTAAGTCAGCCTCTGCCGATGCTACTACATCAGCATCGGAACCAGCCTTACTGACCCTCCTGAAAATGCAGAGCTTGACGACGAGCAGCACGCATTGATAAAGTGATATTGTAATAAAGTGATAATATGATATTGAGGTGAGTCGATGAAGAAAATGATCACTGAACACGCCGCACTGCTGCGCTTGAATCGCAAGTTGAAAAAGGAACAGCAGAAGGTGTGCCGCTCCCGATTCTCACAAGTCAGCGGCGACTATGGTGAGCTGGGGCGCTTTTATGTGGTAGATGAATCGATTGGGGCTGTTATTGCCAAGGATATTGATTTGCCACAATGGATGAATCAGGCTGGTATCCTCAAAGACTATGAAGAGATTCAGGCTGCTGAATAAACCCATGAAACCCGCACTGTAGAACACTTTGCGGGTTTTTGTTATGAAGAGCTAACCAAGGCTTATGCAATCAGTCTGAGCCCTTCCCCTTGGCTAGCTGCTCTTTGTTTGGCTGCCTTCGACATTGGCAGTCAGTGCCCACACGAAAGAACCGATCCAGCCCAGAACCGTCCAGCCTAACAGCAAGTTCAGGGCAGAGATCGCCGTTGCGTTGCGATGCTTTCGCAATACGGCAATGAATAGCGGCAGAAAGTAAACGATGACTATGAACGCCAGAGTTCCCACACTATCAAACAAGTCCATGTAATCCCCATGTTGAAGCCGTTTCAGGTTCGGTAATCCTAACCTGTTTATGCTGCTTACTCTACTTTCGTTTTAACCACACACCAGCAAGCGAACACACCTATCAGGAACATTATCCCAAGGGTCTGATAAAACATACGCATATGCACCTTTAGTTTGTGTTTGTAATATTTTAGCGCCCCGCATTTCATAATTCCGATGTGATAAAATGAATCCCTGTTAAAGCAGTGAGAAAACAATGGGGGGTTAATATGGCCTGGCAAAAAGGCGAGACTGGAAACAGTAATGGTAGGCCTGCTGGTTCGGGTAAAGCTCAAATAGTGCGGCGTATCATTGGAGACGTTTTTGGCGACGAGAACGGGGCAATCCAAGCGGTGGCAGAGCTGGCAAAAGGTGGCGACCTCCAAGCCTGTGCTCTGCTCCTGAGCAAGACCATTCCGCCTTTACGCTCAAGCCACGAAGCCGTGACGCTGATTGATGCTGAGACCCTTCAAGGTACGAGCGCAAGCCAGCGAGCTGCCCTGATTAACGAGGCGGCAATCACTGGCAGGTTGCCACCGGATATTGCCTTGATCTTGCTTGATGGGGTCGAGCGCGAATACCGAATATTAGAAAGCACAGAATTGTTTGAACGGTTTGAAGCCCTAGAGCAAAAACTAAACCAGAGGGATAAAAAATGAGTCAATTACACGGCAATATTCAAACGCTGACGAACGCAGATCTCGATAAATTCGTCGACATTTTGGCAACCAAGGTTGAAGCCAAAATCATGGCTAACCAGCAGAAGCGCGATATTCAAAGTCAGATCACCAAGGCTCTTACCGATGCGCTGGCAAAACAGAACAAGCCAGCTCAAAAACCAATTGCCGAAGAAGAAGATATTTTTGCTAACTACAAGATTGAGGGCTGATAAATGAAAATTGAAACCATCAAGTTTGACATGGGTAGCCGTTACGCCGTTCCGGTGAGCATGATCGCGACATTGGCAGAACATCAAGATAGGGCCGACGCTTTGATCGGGAAGGCGTCTGAAAAGATGAATCAGGAGCTTGTAGCATTGCGTGAGAGGCTCATGAAAGAGGTTCCGATGCCCAATCATGCTGCATATCGGTCAGAGCTTGTGAAGGCCAGGGAGGCAGCCCAGAAGCGTTTAGACGATGGCGCTTCCGCAGCTAGTGCCGCGATCAGTGAGACCGATCAGCTTCGCGCCGTGATGGCCTTACAAACCCGGATGATTGCCGGGGCCAGTCTTGAAGAGTTGCTGTCAGAGTTGAGCGACTACAAGGCACTGAACAGCCTAGCTACACTCGCCGAGCAACTTGGCCGAACTAGCATTGCATCAGAAGCGAAAGCAAAAGCGATTGATGTTGCCACCGATGGCGCACAGCGAGAGGTTGACCAGCTTTCAGGCTGCTTGCTTGAGCTTGTTAACGCTGAGGCCAACTATCACGCGCAGTGGAAAATGATGTTGGAGCAGATTGGCAAGGGCGCAGAGGAATGAGCGCCAGAACTCGAGCGTATTTGAAGCGAGTGGAGGCAGTCGAGAAGGCCGTTTCCCGCTTACACGGCGGCGACTCAATTGAAGAGTGCGGGCGATACTTTCGTGCGCTGGATGGCCTGCTAAAGCAAGGGGATCTAATCATTGCGACTAATGGCGAGATTGCCGCCCACGCCATCAAGCAAGGGGTGGAGCCTGAAACACTAATCCGGTTCGCTGGAATCATAAATCAGGTAGTTATTACCGATGATTGTTAACGGCCCCTGACGGGGCTTTTTTTTGAGTCCTTTACCTTGGCTAGCCAAATAGGTGATTTCGTGCAATTTCGTGCAACCCGTCCAAGACCAGCTAAAACCAAGCACAACCGAAAACCAGTTGAAATAAGGGTTTATGACCTGTACGATTTGCCTGAAATCGTAGTTTTGGGATTCAAAATCCGCCGGTGAATAACCGTGTCGGTTCGAGTCCGACCCCGGGCACCATCAAATTCCAAAACAAAAGGCCATCAGCAATGATGGCCTTTTGTTTTTCCGCTTTCTCCTTTCTCATCGCTCTTCTGTTTTCTGGCTGATATCGGCAGGCCGGCTACTCGCCTATGTCCCGCATGGCGTCCCTCTGCGCTATTTCGGTGCGGCAGTATGTGTGTGCACAGCGGAAGTGCGCACTTGCTCAAGTTAGCGCGTCCCGTGCGCCAATCTGGTGCGTCACTTCGCTGTGGTAAGCATAACTTAATGATTTAAAACTATTTATTAAGTTGGCCTGCTTTGTGCTTTGAAGCATTTATGTCGCCATGATGCCGCTCATCCGAGGAATGATGGGCGGGGCGGTCACCAGTGTGTAGCGAATGTGGATGTACGTGAATCGTCGGTTTCGATGTTCATATCAGGAAATGGACCCGGCCGGGAGCCGGGACGACAGGGAAGGAGATGGCTGTATGCTCAAGAGACTCGTGATGACTGGCCTGTTGGCGCTTGCCGCCTTGCTGGCCGCCCCCAGTTGGGCTGAAGAGGTGGTGGCCGCCTCGGCCGAGGTCGTGCAGGCTGCGGCCCCGGCAGTCGTAACCATCAACAAGGGGGACAATACCTGGATGCTGCTGTCGGCAGCCCTGGTGATCCTGATGTCCATTCCGGGCCTGGCCCTGTTTTATGGCGGGCTGGTGCGCAGCAAGAACATGCTGAGCGTGCTGATGCAGGTGTTCACCCTGTTCTCGCTCATCTGCGTGTTGTGGATTCTCTACGGCTATTCGCTGGCCTTTACCGAGGGCAACAGCGTTTATGGCTCTTTCAGCAAGGCGCTGCTCAAGGGCGTGACCCCTGATTCCATCGCCGCCACCTTCAGCAAGGGGGTCGGGATCAGCGAGTTCATCTATGTGGTGTTCCAGGGCGCCTTTGCCGCCATCACCTGCGGTCTGATCGTGGGGGCCTTCGCCGAGCGCATCAAGTTTGCCGCCGTGCTGCTGTTCTCGGTGATCTGGTTCACCTTCGCCTATATCCCGCTGGCCCACATGGTGTGGTACTGGGCGGGTCCGGATGCCTATACCACGGCCGATGCCGCGGCAGCGGCCACCGCGACCGCCGGTTATCTGTTCCAGCACGGTGCGCTGGACTTTGCGGGCGGCACAGTGGTGCACATCAACGCGGCGGTGGCCGGTCTGGTCGGTGCCTACCTGGTGGGCAAACGCCTGGGCTATGGCCGTGACCCCATGACTCCGCACAGCCTCACCATGACCATGATCGGGGCCTCCCTGCTCTGGTTCGGCTGGTTCGGTTTCAACGCCGGCTCCGCGCTGGAAGCCAACGGCACGGCGGCACTGGCCTTCATCAATACCTGGGTGGCTCCGGCTGCGGCGGCCCTCTCCTGGACCCTGGCCGAGTGGGTGATGAAGGGTCGTCCCTCCCTGCTGGGTGCGGCTTCCGGAGCTGTCTCCGGGCTGGTGGTGATCACTCCGGCGGCCGGCTTCGTTGGAGTGGGCGGCGGTCTGGTGATGGGCCTCATCAGCGGTGTTGCCGGGCTGTGGGGAGTCCACGGTCTCAAGCGGCTGCTGGGCGCCGATGACAGTCTGGACGTGTTCGGCGTGCACGGGGTGTGCGGCATCCTGGGGGCGCTGCTGACCGGCGTCTTCGCCAGCCCGGATCTGGGCGGTACCGGGGTGTGGGACTACGTCACCAACCAGGTGGCGGAGGGTTACTCCATCCTGGCGCAGGTCAAAATTCAGGCCATCGGGGTCGGTGTGACCATCCTCTGGTCCGGCATCATCTCGGTGGTGGCCTACAAGCTGGTGGATCTGCTGATCGGCCTGCGAGTGAAAGAAGACGCGGAGCGGGAGGGGCTGGATGTCACCACCCACGGCGAGAAGGCCTACAGCCTGTAATCCGCCATCTGTTAGTCAGCAATATTGCCGCCGGCCATGCCGGCGGCTTTTTTATGTCGGGCTGTCAGGGTTGGGGGGCCGGTTTGATGGCTGGGCCGTTGGGGTGATAGCCAGTCCGTGGTCACCATGCTCTCTTATTAAGGACAACCCCTGAATCGCGCCGGGGGACTCCGGCTTTTTCGGCAGATAACGCCAGGCGGGGCAATGTCCTCGGTCTTGTTGCTGTTTTATGCCTGCAATTTGGCCGGATCTCCGCTAAACTCTGCCACCTTTTCTTGATGGGGCTGGCTGGGCCGGTTCCATCACCCCTCTTTATATGTACTTTTGGAGCCGCTCATGCCGTTAGTGGGACATCAACACCAGATCGAGATCCTGGAACTGACCGACAAAGGAGATGGCAAAGGACGCCTGTTCGACCGCCCCCTGTTTGTCGAAGGTTTGCTGCCCGGTGAGCAGGCGCTGGTGGAGCTGACCGAGGTCAAGCCCAACTATCTGCACGGCAAGGTGACCGAGCTGCTCCAGCCCTCCGCCGATCGGGTCGCCGACTTCTGCCCGAACACCGAGTGCGGTGGCTGCCAGGTGCGCCCGCTGGCCTATCCGGCCCAGCTCAAGCTCAAGCAGGCGCTGGTGGAGAGTGCGCTGGAGCAGGCCGGGTTGGGTGATACCTCCGTCAGGACGATCCTCGGCATGGACAGCCCGTTTGCCTATCGCAACAAGGCCCAATATGCGGTGCGCGGTTGCGACGCTGGCGCCGAGATCGGCTTTTATCGCAAACACTCCCATGACCTCATCACCGCCGACGATTGCGCGGTGCAAGACTCCCTGCACGTCGAGCTGAACGCCCGGGTACGCAGCTGGATGCGCGAGCACGACATCGCCGCCTATGACGAAGTGAACCACACCGGCTGTGTGCGCAACCTGATGACCCGCAAGGGCTTCAAGAGCGGCGAGCTGATGGTGGTGCTGGTGACCCTGGGCGAGGAGCTGCCGTTCGAAGCCGAGCTGCTGGCGAGCTTAAGCGATCTGCCGGTTACCACCCTGGTGCAGAACATCAACGAGGAGCGCACCAACCGCATCCTGGGTGCCACCAACCGGGTGCTGCTGGGCGAAGGGGTGATCCGCGACAAGATCCACGAGCTCGAGTTCGAGATCTCGCCGCTCTCCTTCTTCCAGAACAACCCGAGCCAGACCGATGTGCTCTACTCCAGCGCCCTCGAGTATGCCGAACTGACCGGCAACGAGACGGTGTTCGACATTTATTGCGGTATCGGCACCATCTCCCTGTTCCTGGCGGGCAAGGCTGCCAAGGTAGTGGGGATCGAGTCGGTGGAGAGTGCCATCAGCGATGCCCGTCGCAACGCCGCCCTCAACGGCATCGAGCACACCGAATTCCACGTCGGCAAGGCCGAGCAGCTGATGCCCGAGCTGCACGCTCAGGGGGTGACCGCTGACGTGGTAGTGATGGATCCGCCGCGCAAGGGCTGTGACAAGGCCGTGCTGCAGACGCTGGTTGCCATGGCGCCGCGCCGGCTGGTCTATGTCTCCTGCAACCCGCAGACTTTGGCCCGCGATCTCGCCTGGCTGGTCAAGCAGGGCTTCGTGCTGGATGAGGTGCAGCCGGTCGACATGTTCCCGCACTCCATGCACGTGGAAGCGGTTGCCCGTCTGAGCCTGTCGGCCAAGGGCTGATCGCCGGGTCATGCACGTAGAAGCCGTCGCTCGACTGAGCCTGCCCACCTAGGCATGAATTGAATTAGCCAGATGGCTCTGATAAAAACGACTCCAAATGGAGTCGTTTTTTTATACCTGTCATTCCGGTATCGAGTCGTGACATTAGCGGATTCGGAGCAGATAGGCAGAAACGGCAAGGGGACGACAGAGACGAGGAACAGACCATGAAAGGCATCTTGTTACGCTGGCTGGCTCGCTACGATGGCTGGTGCGAGGAGTGGGGACTCACACCGGAGAACCGGCGCTGCTGCGTGCCGGTACGCCACGAGCAGGATGACGCGCCGCAGATGGAGCAGCAGGGCGAGTCGGAATCGCTCACTGGAAATTGCGGGTCACGGCACCAGTGACGCTGTTGTAGTCGAAGGAGAGGCCATCCGGATAGGCCGGGAAGCGGCCGATGGAGTCGCGCAGGGTATAGCGGCAGTTGCTGTGCGGCTCCCCATCCGCATCTACCTGGTTGGCAGGCAGTTCGCTGGACAGGTAGTCGGCGTTGAGCTGGATCTCGGGATCCTGATCGACCGAAGCGACGGTATAGCTGCTGTCCAGCAGCCCCTGAAACAGCAGGCGGCAGTCTGACTGGTTGCTCACCGAGATGTAGTCACCCTGACCTGTGACATAGGGCTCATCTATCCCCTTGCGACCCTGATCTTCGTCTGTGCCGGCGGGCCAGCCATAGCGGTTGATGTCGAGATTGCGCTGCCCCATGCTGCCAAGATTGTAGAGCGCCTGATCCTGCGTTTTGACCGCCCAGCCGGCATGGGCCAGCTGCACCGCGCTGGCGAAGCTGGTGGCGGTGGTGGCGACCGTACTCTTGAGAGCGTCATCCTTGAGATTGATGAAACGGGGCAGGGCGGTGACGGCCAGGATCCCCAGCACTATGATGACCAGCACCAGTTCTATCAGGGTAAAGCCGTGGCTTGTGCGTTTCATCATGATATGGACCCATTAATTACGACAAACAGGTGAGAGCGACATGCAACTGATCGACACCCATTGCCATCTCGATTTTCCGGTCTTCGCTCCCGATCGGGCGGCGCTGCTGGCCGAGTGCCGCCAGCTGGGGGTGAGCGAGTATATCATTCCCGCCGTGGGAGAGGAAAACTGGGGCCGGGTGATGGCGCTGGCGGCAGAGCACGACGGTATTTCCTATGCCCTGGGTGTGCACCCCTGGTATGTGGGGGGGCAGACTCAGGCGGTATTGACCCGGCTGCAGCGATTGCTGGCCGAGCGTCCACGCGGGCTGGTGGCGGTGGGCGAGTGCGGGCTAGATCTGCGCTCCCATGTGCCGCAGGAGGGGCAGCTCGAGATGTTCGAGGCTCAAATCAAGCTGGCCATGGAGCATGAGCTGCCCTTGATCGTCCATTCGGTGCGCGCCAACGACACGGTTGCCAAGATCCTCAGGCGCCTGCGTCCGGCCAGAGGGGGCGTCATCCACGCCTTCAGCGGTTCTCTGCAGCAGGCAGAGGCGTTCTGGCAACTGGGATTTCGGCTCGGTATCGGCGGGGTCATCAGCTTCGAGCGGGCCAACAAGACCCGGGAGGCGGTGCGCGACATGCCGCTGGAATCCTTGCTGCTGGAAACCGACGCTCCCGACATGCCGCTGCAGGGTCAGCAGGGGGCGCCCAACACCCCCGCCAACCTGCCGAAAATTGCGCAACTGCTGGCCGATTTGCGGCAACAACCACTGGTCCATGTTGCCTCGGTGTTACGTGAATCCACTTTGCACGCTTTCCAACTGGGCAAGTCATAAATTAACAGCCGATTAACTATTGATAGCGGCATGATAAAAAACGGGGTGAGTAAAAATCGTTTGCGGTCTAATTTGACGACCCCTAGCGCATTTCATGCTTATAAAATGTGACCAGCATTCTACTTTGTCGCACCGTAATTAGTATAATGCGCACCCTTGATTGATGGCTTTGAGATACAAGTTGTTAACAAGCTGGAAGGTGCTACTAAAGAGGAAGTGTTAATAATGAATTTGATAATGGGTCTGGTAGGGATGGCAACGCTCGTCCTTATCGCGGTGCTGTTCTCCAGTAATCGCAAAGCAATAAAAATTCGCACCGTTGCCGGTGCCTTTGCAATTCAAGCTGGACTGGGTGCATTCGTGCTGTACGTCCCGGTTGGCCGAGATATTCTGGTGGGTGTATCTGATGCCGTTTCCAGCGTCATCGGTTATGGCCAAAACGGTATCGAATTCCTGTTCGGTGGTCTGGTCAGCAACAAGATGTTCGAAGTATTCGGTGGCGGCGGCTTTATCTTCGCCTTCCGCGTACTGCCGGTCATCATCTTCTTCTCCTCGCTGATTGCCGTTCTTTATTACCTGGGCATCATGCAGTGGGTCATCAAACTGCTGGGTGGTGGCCTGCAAAAAGTACTGGGCACTTCCCGTACCGAATCCCTCTCTGCCACTGCCAACATCTTCGTGGGTCAGACTGAAGCCCCGCTGGTGGTGCGTCCCTTCATCTCCAAGATGACTGACTCCGAGCTGTTTGCCGTCATGTGTGGTGGTCTGGCCTCCGTTGCCGGTTCCGTACTGGCTGGCTACGCCTCCATGGGCGTTAAGATGGAATACCTGATCGCCGCCTCTTTCATGGCCGCTCCGGGTGGTCTGCTGTTCGCCAAGCTGCTGGTACCGGAAACCGAGACCCCGAGCTATGACGAGAACAATGCCGATGGCGAGCTGGAAGACAAGCCTGCCAACGTGATCGATGCCGCTGCCGCCGGTGCTTCCGCCGGTCTGCAACTGGCCCTGAACGTCGGTGCCATGCTGCTGGCCTTCATCGGCCTGATCGCCATGATCAACGGCATCTTCTCCGGTGTGGGTGGCTGGTTCGGCTATCCGCAGCTCTCCCTGGAACTGCTGCTGGGCTGGATCTTCTCCCCGCTGGCCTTCCTGATCGGGGTACCCTGGAGCGAAGCCATCGTGGCCGGTTCCTTCATCGGTCAGAAACTGGTGGTCAACGAGTTCGTGGCCTACCTGAACTTTGCCCCTTATCTGAAAGATGAAGTGCTGATCAATGGCGTGGCCATGTCTGACCACACCAAGGCCATCATCTCCTTCGCCCTGTGCGGCTTCGCCAACCTGTCCTCCGTTGCCATCCTGCTGGGTGGTCTGGGTTCCATGGCACCGAACCGTCGCGGCACCATTGCCAAATTTGGTCTGAAAGCCGTACTGGCTGGCTCTCTGTCCAACCTGATGTCTGCGACCATCGCAGGCTTCTTCCTGGCGCTGTCCGGCATGTAATATCGCCTGACTGTCAGGGTAAAGACGAACGCCACAGCGAGAAGCTGTGGCGTTCGCGTTTGGGGCGGTGACAACCGTTTTCCTTTCTAAACTAATAATAAAATGAGTCAAATCGGAGGTTATATGAATGAAGTGCTACTGGCGATGGCGGCCGGCTTTATCGTTGGCTTGTTGTTTTCTTTCCTCAAATTGCCGATCCCGGCCCCGCCCGTATTGTCCGGGGTAATGGGGATCGTCGGAGTCTATCTGGGGGGGCTGGCATACTCCTGGATACTCACTCGCTTCTTCTCTTAACGCACTTTTCAGTACCGGATTTGCCAGATGTGAGGTACCTCTGAAAATGGCAAATCCGGCTTGCAAACAAGGGGTATCTCGGCTGAAATAGGCATTGCCAGCAGGGTGCTGGCATTGACTAATGCCCGATGAAATCGGGTGTTGGCGGTCAAATGGAATTGATTGGGAAGTCGGGTCAGACCTTGTCTGCCTTTCTCAAGTCTTCATGGAACCAAGTCCGCACTTTTGTAAGAAAGTGACAGGGCTCTTGCCTTATTTGCAGCCTCATTGCCCGTGCAATTGCGCTGCAATTCCATTCCCGTTTCTTTGGGAGTCGTGTCTTGCCGGTTGCGTTGCGACAGGCGGACCCATGCCCTGGAATCCGGACTAAATCGAGACTTTGGAGAACAGAATGACTGATCTGAAACTGGCCGCCCAGCGCGCCCTGAACCTGATGGACCTGACCACTCTGAATGATGACGACACCGATCAGAAGGTGATCGACCTGTGCCGCAAGGCCAAGTCGCCGGCCGGCCTGACCGCCGCCGTCTGCATCTATCCCCGTTTCATCCCCATCGCTCGCAAGACCCTGCGTGAAATCGGCGCCGCCGACGTGCGCATTGCGACCGTGACCAACTTCCCGCACGGCAACGACGACATCGAGATCGCCGTGGCCGAAACCCGCGCCGCCGTGGCCTACGGTGCCGACGAAGTGGACGTGGTGTTCCCGTACCGTGCCTTCATGGCCGGCAATGAACAGGTCGGCTTCGATCTGGTCAAAGCTTGTAAGGAAGCCTGTGGTAGCCAAGCCCTGCTGAAAGTGATCATCGAAACCGGCGAGCTGAAAGAAGAGGCGCTGATCCGCCGCGCGTCTGAAATCTCCATCGACGCCGGTGCCGACTTCATCAAGACCTCCACTGGCAAGGTGCCGGTCAATGCGACCCCGGAAGCGGCGCGCATCATGATGGAAGTGATCAAGGCCAAGAACCCGAAAGTCGGCTTCAAGCCGGCCGGTGGCGTGAAAGACGCCGCCGTGGCGGGTCAGTACCTGGCCATGGCCGAAGAGATCCTGGGCAAGGACTGGGTATCCGCCCGCACCTTCCGCTTTGGTGCATCCAGCCTGCTGGCCAGCCTGCTGGCCACACTGGGGCATGGCGACAAGCCGGCCAACACCAGCGGTTACTAATAGGTTGATGAGAGGGCGGACCTGGTCCGCCCTGTTTCGCCCCCACCATGCGGTGTGCGGGCAAGGATTCAGGCTTGTGTAACGCCAGCAATGGCGGAGGGAATGAAAGATGTTTTTGCCTCAAGAAATCATTCGCAAGAAGCGCAACGGTGAAGCGCTCAGTACCCAAGAGATTCAATTCTTCGTTCAGGGCATTACCAACAACACCATCGGCGAGGGCCAGATTGCGGCGCTGGCGATGGCGGTCTACTTCAAAGACATGACCATGGATGAGCGGGTTGCCCTGACCTGCGCCATGCGCGACTCCGGCATGGTACTGACCTGGGATCACCTCAATCTGGGTGGCCCGATCGTCGACAAGCACTCCACCGGCGGTGTGGGTGACGTCGTCTCCCTGATGCTCGGCCCGATGGTCGCCGCCTGCGGTGGTTTCGTGCCGATGATCTCCGGCCGTGGCCTGGGCCACACCGGCGGTACCCTCGACAAGCTGGATGCCATTCCCGGCTACCAGACCTCGGTCGACAACGATCGTTTCCTGAAAGTGGTGAAAGAGGCGGGTGTCGCCATCATCGGCCAGACCGGCGATCTCGCCCCGGCCGACAAGCGTATCTATGCGGTACGGGACATCACTGCCACCGTCGAATCCATCGCCATGATCACCGGCTCCATCCTCTCCAAGAAGCTCGCCTCCGGGCTGGAAGCGCTGGTGATGGACGTCAAGGTGGGCTCCGGTGCCTTCATGCCGACCTTCGAAGCTTCCGAAGAGCTGGCCAAGAGCATCGTTGCCGTGGCCAACGGTGCCGGCTGCCGCACGTCAGCACTCTTGACCGACATGAACCAGGTGCTGGCTTCCAGCGCCGGCAACGCGGTGGAAGTGCGCGAAGCGGTGCGCTACCTGACCGGTGAATACCGCAACCCGCGCATCCACGCCGTGACCATGGCACTGTGTGCCGAGATGCTGATCTCCGCCGGCCTGGCCAGCGATGACGGCGAGGCCCGCCGCAAGCTGCAGGCGGTGCTGGACAACGGCAAGGCGGCCGAGATCTTCGGTCGCATGGTGACCGGTCTCGGTGGCCCGAGCGACTTCATGGAGCGCTACGATCACCACCTGCCGAAGGCCGCCATCGTGCGCCCTGTCTATGCTGCCAACAGCGGTTTCGTGACTGCCATGGACACCCGTGAACTGGGCCTGGCCGTGGTCGCCATGGGCGGTGGCCGTCGCGCTGCCGGTGACAAACTTGATTATGCGGTCGGTCTGACCGACTTTATCCGCCTGGGTCAAAGCGTCGAGGCAGACAAGCCGCTCGCCCTGATCCACGCTCAAACTGAAGAGCAATTCGCTCAGGCTGCCAGCATGGTGCAGGCCGCCGTCAAGATCGGTGACACCCGACCAGAGGCGCTGCCCGAGGTCTACCGTCGCATCGGTCTGGCTGATTTGTAACAAGGGGAAGTCCCATGAAACGTACCTTTATTCTGATGATGGACTCTTTCGGTATTGGCGCTGCAGCCGACGCCGACAAGTTCGGAGATGTGGGCGCCAATACCCTTGGCCATATCGCCAAGGCCTGCGCCGCCGGTGAGATCAAAGGCCGTGGCGCCCTCAATCTGCCGAACCTCAGCAAGCTGGGTCTGGGTCACGCAGGCGAACTCGCCAGCGGCACCTTCCCGGCCGGTCTGAACAAGGACATCGACGTGGTCGGCGCCTACGGCTTTGCCCAGGAGCTCTCCTCCGGCAAGGACACCCCGTCCGGTCACTGGGAGATCGCCGGTGTGCCCGTGCTGTTCGAGTGGGGTTACTTCCATGACCACCACAACAGCTTCCCGCAGGAGCTGCTGGACGCCATCGTCGAGAAGGCCGGTCTGCCGGGGTATCTGGGCAACTGCCACGCCTCCGGCACCCAGGTGCTGGATGATCTGGGCGAAGAGCACATGCGCACCGGCAAGCCGATCCTCTACACCTCTGCTGACTCCGTGTTCCAGATCGCCTGCCACGAAGAGACCTACGGCCTCGAGAAGCTCTATGAGCTGTGCCACATCGTGCGCGAGCTGCTGGAGCCCTACAACATCGGCCGCGTCATCGCGCGTCCGTTCGTGGGCAGCGGCAAGGGCAACTTCAAGCGCACCGGCAACCGCCACGACTACTCCGTGCTGCCGCCGGCACCGACCGTGCTGGACTACATGAAGGAAGTGGGCGGTCAGGTGGTCTCCATCGGCAAGATCGCTGACATCTATGCCCAGCAGGGCATCACCAAGCAGGTGAAGGGGACCGGTCTGACCGAGCTGTGGGACCGTACTCTGGAAGAGGTGAAAGCGGCCGGTGACCAGACCATCGTCTTCACCAACTTCGTCGACTTCGACTCCTCCTACGGTCACCGTCGCGATGTGAAGGGCTATGCCGATGCGCTGGAGTATTTCGACTCCCGCCTGCCGGAGCTGTTCGAGTTGCTGGAAGATGGTGACGTGGTGGTGCTGACTGCCGACCACGGCTGCGATCCGACCTGGGGTGGTACCGATCACACCCGCGAGTACATCCCGGTGCTGTTTTACGGCAAGCCGGTCAAGGCCGGCTCTGTCGGTCGTCGCGAGACGTTCGCCGACATCGGCCAGAGCATCGCGGCGTACCACGGCCTGCCCAAACTGGCATACGGTACCAGCTTCCTGTAATTTACCCGCCCGCCGCCTCGGCGGCGGGCAACCAATAAAGACAATAAAACTCAACCTAGTGTGAAGGAATCAAGAGAATGGCAACTCCTCATATCAATGCGAAAGATGGCGCCTTTGCTGATACCGTGCTGATGCCGGGCGACCCCCTGCGCGCCAAGTACATCGCCGAGACTTTCCTGGAGAACGTCGAGCAGGTGTGCGACGTGCGCAACATGTTCGGTTTCACCGGCACCTACAAGGGTCGTCGCATCTCCATCATGGGTCACGGCATGGGCATCCCGTCCTGCTCCATCTATGCAAAAGAGCTGATCACCGATTACGGCGTGAAGACCCTGATCCGCGTCGGTTCCTGCGGTGCCGTGCGTGAAGACGTGAAACTGCGTGACGTGGTGATCGGCATGGGTGCCTGCACCGACTCCAAGGTGAACCGTCTGCGCTTCAAGGATCACGACTTCGCCGCCATCGCCGACTTCGATCTGGTTGCCAATGCCGTACAGGCCGCCAAGAACAAGGGCGTCGCCGTGCGCGTGGGCAACATCTTCTCCGCCGACCTGTTCTACACCCCGGACCCCTCCATGTTCGACGTCATGGAAAAGTACGGCATCCTGGGTGTCGAGATGGAAGCCGCCGGCATCTACGGTGTGGCTGCAGAGTATGGTGCCAAGGCACTGACCATCTGCACCGTCTCCGACCATATCCGTACCGGTGAGCAGACTACCTCCGAAGAGCGTCAGCTGACCTTCAACGACATGATCGAAATCGCGCTGGATTCCGTCCTGCTGGGCGACAACTAATCCCCCTCGCGCATGAATAATGACAACGGCGGCCTTCGGGTCGCCGTTTTGCATTTCAAGGATGGCAGCTCAGAGGTCGAGGGCGAAGCGTCCCTTGCCGGCCTGCTTGGCTTGGTACATGGCACTGTCGGCCCGGTGCAGCAGATCGTCGATGTGGCAATACTGGCCCGAGTGGCAGAGCGCACCGCCGATGCTGCCGGCGAGGGGCAACAGGTGGCCGGCCACGTCGGCCGGCACCGCCATTGCCACCAGCAGCCGCTCGCACAGGGCGGGCAGCTCCAGCTCCGGCTGGCGCAGGGCCGGCAGTATGATGGTGAACTCGTCGCCAGCCAGGCGTGCCACCATGTCGCCGGGGCGCACCTCGGCACTCAGCACGCTGGCGAAGCGCTGCAACAGAGCGTCGCCGACGTGATGGCCGAGTTGATCGTTGATCCGCTTGAAGCCGTCGAGATCGAGGAACAGCAGGCCCAGGGTCTCGGCATTCTGGCGCACCCGCTCCAGCTCCCGGGAGAGGCGCAGGGTGAAGGCGCGCCGATTGGGCAGGCCGGTGAGGGGGTCGTGGGCCGCTTCGTGCTCCAGCTGGTTCTGCAGCGCCTTGAACTCGGTGATGTCGCTGCCGAGGATGTAGACCCCCGGCTCATCGCCCCGGCTCGGGATCATGGTGATCCTGAGATCGCGCGGGCCGATGGGCAGCTCGAAACGGTTCTCGAAGCTCACCTGCTCGCCGGCGAGGGCCCGCTCCAGATGGGCGATGGCCCGGCCGTAGGCCGCGTCGCCTATCACCTCCCGCACGCTCATCTCCCGCATCAGCTCGGCATCGAGCCCGAAGTCGCGGCAGTAGGCCTGGTTGGCGAACAGGTAGCGCCCCTCGGGCGAGACCATGCTGATGGTGACCGGCAGGCCGTCAGTGATGGCCCGCAGCCTGGCCCGCCCGCGCTCAATCTCGGCCAGCACCTGGCGGCGAGCCGTGATGTCGTGCAAAAACAGGGCGATGCGCACCTTGCCGTCGAACTGGTAGCGCTCGGCAATCACCTCCACCGGGATGCGCCGGCCGTCGTGGGTACCGATCTCGCACTCCAGGCGGCGCGCAGCACTCTGGGGATGGGTCAGCTGGGCCAGCAGGGGGTGAGCGCTACCGAGCAGGGCGGGCAGGGTACGCCCCAGCATCTCTTCGGGGTGCCAGCCCAGCAGAGTGGTGGAGGCCGGGTTCCAGCCGGTGATGACCAGCGCCTCGTCGAGTTCGAGGAAGGCGTTGCTGGTATGTTCCAGCATGTGCTGCAGGCGGCGCTGCTCCTGCCACAGGCGCTGCTGCATGGCGCCGCGCTCCTGCATCTCGCGATGCAGCTGCTCCACCGTGCTCGACAGCTCGCGGGTGCGCTCACGGACTTGCTGCTCGAGCCCCTGCTGCAGCTGCAGCAGCTCGGCTTCGGCCTGCTTGAGCTCGGTGAGGTCGGCGAACACGGCGATCAGGTGCGGCGCCATGGTGCGGCTATGGCACAGGGTCACGCTGAGCTGGACCCAGCACTGGCTGCCGTCGGCCCGGATCATCCGCTTCTCCAGCCGGTAGTCCTGCCGTTGCCCCGCGAGCAGGGCGTTGAACAGGGGCAGCTCGCGTGGCAGATCCTCGGGATGGGTCATGGCGTGCCAGGTGCGGCTCAGCATCGCCTGTTCGCTGTAGCCCAGCAGCCGCTCCAGCCCCGGGTTGGCCCGCAGCCACTTGCCTTCGAGGGAGGAGAGGGCCATGCCCACCGACGACTGGTTGAAGGTGAGGGTGAACAGGTGATCCTTGTCCTCCAGCACCTGATTGAGGCTGCGTACCTGATGGCGCCGCTCCAGATCGTGCAGGGTGTTCTCCACCAGGCGGCCGAAGTCGTCGAGATCGCGACAGGCCTCCTGGTCGAGGTGGCGCGGTGCATGATCCACCAGACAGAGGGTACCGAGCACCACGCCATCCAGCACCCGCAGCGGCCGCCCGGCATAGAAGACCACGTGCGGCTCCTCGGTCACCAGCGGGTTGTCGGCAAACCGCGGGTCGAGCCTGGCATCCGGCACCTGCATGATGTCGGGACGCAAAATGGCGTGGCCGCAAAAGGAGTGCTCCCGGCTGATCTCGCACAGGGCGACGCCGGTGCGGGCAAGAAACCACTGCCGGTTCACGTCGGTCAGCGAGACCATGGCGATGGGCAGCGAGAAATGGCGGGTAATGAGCCGGGTCAGGCGATCCAGCTGATCGATGGGCTCGCGGTCAAGCAGGCCGAGGATGCGGAGTCGTTCCAGTCGACTCTCTTCATCCAGCGGCAGAGAGGGGGCAATCATACAGCGCTCCTGCTGGTGGCATTGCCAGTTTCGGGTCGGGGGATCGCGCCGCCTTATTGCGGCTCGACCGGTTTGCTTTTCTTCTTGTGCTTGCGCACCCGCATGTAGTTGCGACGGATCCCGTAGGAGATCAGCAACCCGGCCAGCAGGGCGACCAGCAGCATCAGCCGCTGCTTCTCCTGTACCACCTTGAGCCGGGTATCCTTGTCCGCCAGCATCTGCTGCTCTTCCAGCGTAATGCGCAGATACCCCAGGGTCTGCTCCCCATCCAGGATCTCCTGCACGAACTGGATGCGCCCCTTGCCCTGCTCCGGTATCGACTTGTTGCTGTCACCGATGGGCAGCAGGCTGTCCAGCGGCACCGCATTGTCCGACTGGGCGAGGGGGATGCCGCGGGCATCGTAGAGGGTGACGTCGAGGATCTCGGGCTCGGCGGCCAGATCCTGGGCCAGCCGCTCCAGCTCGCTGTTCTTGTCCTCCTTGAGCCAGCGCTTCATGTCGCGGGCAGCGTAGGCCACCAGCGCCTGGGCCCGGTTGCGAGCCTCGCTGTGCAGCGAAGCCTGGCTCTCACCCTGCATGTGGATGAGTACCGCGAGTACCCAGAGCCCGAGCAGGACGCCGGCACCGAGACTGAGCACACGTTTGATGGGGAGATGACGCAAGCGTTGAGCCTTTTGCTGACAAGGGGTGGCGGGATCTTGGCGCTTGCCTGTACAAAAAGCAATACGCTACTCTGGGCCAGCATTGTTAACCCCATGATCACCAAGGAAGGCGTTATCCCTATGTTGTTGTCCCAATTGCCCGCAGAGATTTCAGAGTGGCCCGAGTGCCTGTCCGGCGCCCCTTGGTGGGAAGCGACGCCGCAGGCGTTGCTGCCTGCCGCCAGTGCGCTGGATGGCGGCTGGCTGGTGCTGTTCGGTCGCGCACTGGCCGGTCATCATCTCGGGCGGCTGGCCGGGCTGCTGGCGCAGCACGAGTTGCAGGCCAGACTCTATCCGCCCGCCATGCCGGCCGGGGTGCCTCTGCTGCTGCTGGGTACGGATCGCTTCTCACCCGCTCTGGTACAGGCGCTCAAGGGGGAGGAGTGGGACATCGATCTGTGTCATCTGTCGGCCCTGCCCAGTCTGGCGGAGCCCGGTTTGCTGGTGATGGACATGGACTCCACCGCCATCCGCATCGAGTGCATCGACGAGATTGCCCGGTTGGCTGGGGTCGGCGAGCAGGTGGCGGCGGTCACGGCGGCCGCCATGCAGGGCCAGCTGGAGTTTGCCGACAGCCTGCGTGCCAGGGTCGCCCTGCTGGAAGGGGCGCCGGTCTCCCTACTCGACCAGGTGGCGGCCGACATGCCCTGGATGCCGGGCCTGCAGTTGATGGTCGATACCCTCCAGCAGGCGGGTTGGAAGGTGGCGATCGCCTCCGGTGGCTTCACCCGTTTTGCCGGCCAGTTGCAGCGGGAGCTGGGGCTGGACGCCATCTTTGCCAACGAGCTGGCGGTGGAGGGGCAACAGCTGACCGGCAAGGTGAGCGGGCGCATCGTCGATGCCGCCGTCAAGGCCGAGGTGCTGCAGCAGCTGGCGCAGGAGTACGGCATCGCGGCTGGCCAGACCGTGGCCGTCGGCGATGGCGCCAACGATCTCAAGATGATGGGGGTGGCCGGACTCGGCATCGCCATCCACGCCAAGCCGCTGGTGCGGGCGCAGGCGGCGGCCACCCTCAATCACCACGATCTTGAAGGGGTGATCTGCCTGCTCGGTGCGCTGGCCTGCCGCCAGCAGCGCTGGGATCGCCGCTAGTCGCGGCGCCTCGGCAAGACCCCCACGTCACGGAGGACGTAGTCTCATAATGGAACTGTTACAGCAATCCCTGTTTATTCCCTGCGGCGCACATCGGCTGCACGTACGCCACATTCAGCCGCGGGTCGCGGTACATGGCGAACCGATCCTGATGGTGCACGGTGCCATCGAGAACGGCCGCATCTTCTACACCGAATCGGGCAAGGGGCTGGCCTGCTTTCTGGCCCGCCACGGCTATCAGGTCTATGTGGCCGACCTGCGGGGACGGGGGCTGAGCACACCGGCCATCGCCGAGCAGGCCGAACATGGCCAGCATGAGCTCATCACCGAGGATCTGCCGGCCCTGCACCGCTGGATTGCCGCCCGCCACGCCGGTTTCAAGCTGCACTGGATGGCTCACTCCTGGGGCGGTGTCATCATGGCGTCGACCCTGGTGCGCTTCCCCGAGTTGGCGGATCAGGTGGCCAGCCTGGTGTTTTTTGGTACCAAGCGCGGCGTGTCGGTACAAAATCCGGAGCGCTGGCTGAAGGTGGATCTGATCTGGAACCGGTTGGCCCCCTGGCTGGCCAGGCGCAACGGCTTTCTGGCCGCGCGCAGTCTGAAGATCGGGGCGGACGACGAGCCGCTGCGTTACCTGCAGGAGACCATTCCCTGGGTCAAATGCGGCCCCTGGCAGGATCCCAGCGACGGGTTTGCCTACGACGAGGCGGCGGCCCGGGTCAACTGGCCACCGCTCTGGATGATCTCGGCCAAGGCGGACAAGGTGCTGGGCCACCCGACCGACGTGCGCCGCTTTAGCGCCGAGATGGGCTCGGCCGCGCGCCATACCCGCCTCGGCCGGGACAACGGCAACCGGCTCGATTACGACCACATCAACATGTTGACCGCCCCGCAGGCGCAGGAAGATCACTTCCCGCAGATCCTGGAATGGCTGCTCAACCCGCAGGCTGCCTGACAAAGACAGGTTGGCGGAGCGGGTTACTATCCGGTGTACTGATGAATGAACCATGGCGGGCCAGAGGCCCGCCATGGTTTTATTGCTCGCCGGCCAGGTTGAGGGCCGTGGTTTGCAGGGGCCTGCTCAATTGACGGGCGCCGTGATGCCGAGCCGGAACAGGGTCGCCTGGCTGGTATCGGTCAGCTCACCCACCCCGACTACGCTCCACAGCTCCTCTTCCAGCTTCTTGGCCTTGTGAATGGCGAACTTGGCGATGTAGTCCAGCTCGTTGGCGATGAAGTTGGTGTCGGGGCGGCCGGTGCGGGAGATGCCCACCAGCACCGAGTAGAACTCCCCCTGGCGCAGCGCCTGTTCGATGAAGCTGCGCTTCTCCGCCACGTTCTGGAAGCTGCTGGCGAGCCGGCTGGTGAAGATGGGCAGGCCGGCCGCCGTCTGCAGGCTGGCGATGTAGACCTCCTCTTCCTGAGGCTGATCCTCCCGCTCGATGGCCCGCAGTGGGTTCATGATGAGCTGTTTGAGCAATTCGCCCTGGAACAGGGGATAGAGGTTGTCCTGGTCACCCTGCTCGGCACAGGCTTTCAGCAACCGTGACAGGCTGCGCGCCTGGGGGGCATGACCGATGGAGGCCGGCCTGGGGGCGCCCTTGAGCTTGTTGATATAGACCGGGGTGCTGAAGACGTGGTGGGTGTAGATGTTGCGAAGCGCCCGCGCCATGCCGCGATAGCGGCGCTGCTCCTGGGCTGCTTTGAGCTTGTTCTGGTTGCTCTCGATCAGCAGCTTGAAGAACTGGCGGCCGGTGTGGCGCTCCGGATCGCCCTCGATGCACAGGTGCAGCACGGTGCGGGTCAGGTTGATGCTGACCAGCCGGTAGGGCAGACGCTGCAGATCCATGCTCTTGGAGAGCTCCTGCAGGCGCGGCAGGGCGATGGTAACGATGTCGTCCTTCACCCCCTCGAACGGCTCTTCCAGCTCGATCTGCATGCCGTGAGCCGAGATGTCGCGGGTCCAGCCGAGCCAGGCGCGACCATTGTGCTTGATGGCCACGGCCGTCTTGTGGATGTAGCGGGCCTCCTTGCGCAGCTGGACATAGTGCAGCGTCTCGATCTCGAAGGGGGCGGCACTGCTGTCGTGGCCGAAACGCTGCAGCTCGTTGGCATTGTGCTGGGCGCTGGCATCGTACTGAAACTCCTCCCGCTGGCTGTCGAGACCGACATCCTGCAGCAGGCCGACATAGCTTATCTGCTTGAGCCGCTCCTGCAGCAGCATGTCTTGCAGCTGGGGGCTCTCCTTGCTCTGCTGGCTGGCCAGATCGGCCTCGTGCAAGTCACAGCGCTCCAGGCTGAATTTGTAGACCCGCCAGCTGGGGCGACGGGCGCCGACCTGGAAGAAGAGCGACATCAGCCCGCTCTGCAACAGCTCTTCCCGGGTGGCGGAGAAGAAATAGAGGTGGCTGCGTACCGAGTGGGTGAAGCAGTAGATCAGGGTCTCTTTCAATTCACCCGCTGCCGGCAGCAGGGCCTGCATGCGGGTGGCGGAGAACAGGCTGGCGAGCATGTCGCGGTTCTTGGCATCGCGCCAGTATTCGAGGATGTGCTGGTTGTTCTCGGTGCGCAGGGCGATCTCGAGGCTTGGGCTGTCGCCCGAACCGAAAAACAGCGGCATGCCGGTCATGCGCGGCAGATAGAACTGCTCATACCCCTTGATGATGGCGGCGGAGAGCAGGTAGTCGACGCTGACCCGATAGCGACTCTTGTTGCTCTCGATGAACTCGCTCAGGAACTGGTCGAAGCCGGGGTGTTCGCCGGTCTTGACCAGTCTGAGCCAGAATTTGCCCTCCTTGCTCTCTTCCCCGAGGATCTGGTAGCTGACTGAATGGTGCAGGACCGGGTTGGCATGATCCCGCTCCAGCCCGGTAAAGAACACTTCGACCTGGGCGCCGGTCTGGTAGTTGGGCAGATAGGGCACCGAGACCCGGATCCCGCCGAGGGAAAGGTCGGAGCTTTTGGCAAACAGCTTGTCGCCATCGGCAAACTTGATGAGCACGGGGGAGCTGAAGTGCATCCGCTCCTGGCGTCGGCCATAGTAGCTGGCAAAGGCGATGGGGTTGACGTCGTACTGGCGAAACGGGCTGGCAGGGGGCTGCAGCGGGCCATCGCTCTTGCCATGGTGGTGCTTCTGCCAGTATTGCAGTGCCTCGTAGACTCCCAGGGTGTAATCGTCTTTGTAGAGATAGCACTGGGACTGGAACAGACCGATGGCCTCGGCCGGCATGAAGTGGGTGATCCCGTCGGATTCATGGACCAGACACTCGTCACCCAGTTCGTCCCGCATGTCGATCACGCGACGGCAGGGGGTGCATCTGCGCTTGATCTCCATCTTGATCAGAAAACGGCTGTTGCTGTTTTCGTCCTGGGTCAGGCGATTGAAGATGTCATCGAAATCCTTTTCTCTGAGCAGGGGGATGAGCTGTTCAATTAGGTGCTGTTGTTGTTCTGAATCCATGTGTTCCTGCCACGGAAAGTCACTTTTCCGATTCTGGGTTTGATCTGTCGGTCGCAAACAAGTATATCAAGCAGGAATTCATCCTGTCCCCGAGTTATCCATGGCCAAAAACAAAACTGCCTATGTTTGTACCGAATGTGGCGCCGACTTCACACGCTGGCAGGGCCAGTGCAGTGAGTGCAAGGAGTGGAACACCATCAGCGAGGTGCGCCTCGGCTCGGTGACCCCGGGCAAGAGTGCCCGTTATACCGGTTATGCCGGCGCCATCGGCAGCCAGGTGCAGACGCTGGCGGAGATCGCCACCACCGAGATCCCCCGTTTCTCTTCCGGTTTCAAGGAGCTGGACCGGGTCCTGGGGGGCGGGGTGGTGCCGGGTTCGGCAATCCTGATCGGTGGCAACCCGGGGGCGGGCAAGTCGACCCTGCTGCTGCAGACCATGTGCGGTCTGGCGGAGCGGATGAAGACCCTCTATGTCACCGGCGAGGAGTCGCTGCAACAGGTGGCGATGCGCGCCTCGCGCCTCGGCCTGCCGACCGACAAGCTGCGCATGCTGTCGGAGACCTCGGTCGAGCAGATCTGCCTGATTGCCCAGCAGGAGCAGCCGCAGATCATGGTCATCGACTCCATCCAGGTGATGCATGTGGCGGATGTGCAGTCGGCGCCGGGTTCCGTGTCTCAGGTGCGGGAAGCCGCTGCCCTGCTGACCCGCTATGCCAAACAGAATCATGTCGCCATCTTCATGGTGGGCCACGTGACCAAGGATGGCACCCTGGCCGGCCCCAAGGTACTGGAGCACTGCATCGACTGCTCCGTGCTGCTCGATGGCGGCCACGATTCCCGCTTCCGGACCCTGCGCTCCCACAAGAACCGCTTCGGGGCGGTCAACGAGCTCGGCGTCTTCGCCATGACCGGGCAGGGGATGCGGGAGGTGAGCAACCCTTCCGCCATCTTCCTCAGCCGCGGTGAAGAGCAGGCGCCGGGGTCGGTAGTGATGGTGATCTGGGAGGGGACGCGGCCCCTGCTGGTGGAACTGCAGGCACTGGTGGATTACTCCCAGCTCTCCAACCCGCGCCGGGTGGCGGTGGGGATGGATCACAACCGTCTCGCCATGTTGCTGGCGGTGCTGCACCGCCACGGCGGTTTGCAGATGGCGGATCAGGATGTCTTCATCAACGTGGTCGGCGGGGTCAAGGTCGAAGAGACCAGCGCGGATCTGGCCCTGCTGCTCTCCATGGTCTCCAGTTTCCGGGATCAATCCCTGCCCAAGGATCTGGTGGTGTTCGGGGAAGTGGGGCTGTCCGGCGAGATCCGGCCCGTGCCCTCCGGCCAGGAGCGGTTGCAGGAGGCCGCCAAGCATGGCTTCCGCCGGGCCATAGTGCCGTACGCCAACGCACCCAAGCATCCCATCGAAGGCATGGAAGTGGTGCCGGTCAAGAAGCTGGCCGATGCCCTGGAGGCTTTGTAATCGGCATGGTGGCCGCAGGCAGGCAATAAAAAGGAGCGCAATGGCGCTCCTTTATTACATCGGGTATGCCGCTCAGGGGTGAGGGTGTTCGAGATGTTCGCTCAGCAACTGCTCCAGCTCTCGGTGCAGCAAGTCTTCATCGCCGACGTTGAGCTCGATCATCCGCTTGAGGTGGGTGGCGCTGTCGATGTCGATGTGGTGGCAGTAGAACCCCAGCTTCTTGCTGGCTTCATGGGTCAGCATGACCTGCATCTTGATCTCGATGTCGCTGCCGCTCAGCACGAAGCTGAGTGAATACTCTTTGTTGTCGTGGCTTTCCCAGTCATCGGGCCGGATCAACAGGGCGCCCTGCAGGGAGATATCCACCAGCTGGGTCCGCCATTTCTTATCTCCCTGGACGAGGTCGGCCATGGTCAAGTAGAGGATCCGTGAAAAACGGCGACGCTCGGACATTCTCATCTCCTGTCAGCAATAGGAATTGGAGCTAAAGGTCATGACATAGAGTGTAATGCACCTTGCACATCAGGATCTTGAACTGGCTCCGAAATTGGATATCAAACCTGTTGGGCGCTGAGTGACTCCACGACCTGCAATGCTTTGATCAGCCGATCTTCCTGTTTGAAACGATCTTCCAGCACGGGACCTAGCTGGTTCAGATCCTCATCCAGCAACAGCAACTGGGCCTCATCGGCATTGCTGTACTTGTCGTTGAACTCCAGCGCGAACTCGGTGCAGGCCCGGATGTGGGGATAGATGCGTTTCGCCAGTTCCAGCTTGTCGCCGCTGGCCTGTTCGAAGGCGGTCACCACGTGGTTGTAGATCTCGAAGTGTCCGGCGCTGACGTAGTCGACCAGGCGTTCACAGAAGCCTTGCAGTTCCACATGGCCGGGCAGCGAACGCTGCTTGGTGCGGGCGGGAGTCAGTCCGGCAAGTCGCATGTATTCGACCAGCAATGCCTGCCTGGCATCCAGCCAGTCGTCGATAGCTCTGTGCTTTCCTGCCAATGCGCGTTTGGTTTGTTCCAGTTCAGTTAACATAGTCCCTCCGTGGGGCATAGGCATGGAGTGCTATCGTGACGGGCCTCCGGCCTTTTTATTGACTGACGACACCCTCCTATAACTAGGGAAAATCCAGTTGACCGTCAATAGGGGCATGGGGATATTGTTACACCGGGTGGCGTTTTGGTTACAAGGCACCATCATTTGCTCTCCTCTTCCCGTCAATTACGATCACGAAGGGGCGAGATATGTGACTATTTCCGCAGATCTTGATGAAAACCCCAGCATTCAAGCCAATCCGGCTGATAAAGCCTTTGCCTGAGTGTTTTTTTTTGAATAGAGTGGCCCGGTGCTAAATGCCCGATCATAAAGGAAATGTTATGAACAAAGCTCAACTTGTCGATGCAATTGCAGCCAAAGCAGATCTGAGCAAAGCTCAGGCCAAAGTCGCTCTGGAAGAGATCATCAATGGTATTACCCAGAGCCTGAAAGAAGGTGATGCTGTGCAGTTGGTGGGTTTTGGCACCTTCAAGGTGAACCATCGTGCTGGCCGTACCGGTCGCAATCCGCAAACTGGTAAAGAGATCCAGATTGCAGCCGCGAATGTGCCGTCCTTTGTGGCAGGCAAGGCGCTCAAAGACGCCGTCAAGTAATCCCCAAAAACCCGGCGCCAGCCGGGTTTTTTATTGCCATCGTCAGCGGAAATTGTTTCAGATACACTCAAGATATGGCGTGCGCCGTAGTGAGGTGGATGATGGAACAGAAAAATGCCATTCGGCAGGTTGCCGTACCTTGGGCTCCGTCCCGCCAACTCCCCCCGGGCCTGGTTGTGGCCGAACTTCATCAGGATATCTGGAGCGACTCCCTCACCATCATGCTGGGCAGGGCCCGCAGCATCGATCTGCCGCCGCAGATCCTTTGCCGGGTCTATTTCCGGCATATCTTTGCGGTGCGGGTAATGGAGGATTGCGATCTGGCCGAGGGCAAGGATAGCCATGCCATCGAGGAGCAGATCCAGCTCATCACCCCGTCCCGATTTGCCAGCTGGTTCCATCAGGAGTCGGATGGTCTGCATCTGGACGAGGATCTGCAGCACTACCGCATCTCGACCTGGGATTATTGCGCCGATGTGTTGACGTCCAGGGCGCCCGAGCTGCAGTTCGTGGACAAAGGCGATTAGCGAGGCTGAAGAGACAATAAAAAACCGGCAACACCCAGTGTTGCCGGTTTTTTATTGGTCGACGCGGGGCGAACTCAGCCGAGCAGCTGATCCCGATGCAGCCCCAGCACGATGAGCAAGCCGAGGAAGTAGAAGGCGCTGAGTTTGATGCCCAGGATGGCGAGCAGGCCGGCGCAGAGCCGGACGATGGCCTTGTGCAGCCAGGAGCCGGTGAAATGGTACATGGTTACTCCGCCGCCTCCGTGGTGGCGAATTCCGGCACCTTGGCCATGGCATCCAGCACCACCTGGATATCCGCTCCCGGCTTGCAGGCGTTTTCACTCAGATGGCGGCGCCAGGCGCGGGCTCCCTGCATGTTCTGGAACAGCCCGAGCATGTGGCGGGTCATGTGGGAGAGATAGTTGCCCTTGGCCAGCTCCTGCTCGATATAGGGCAGCATCATCCGCACTACCTCGTGGCGGCTCGGCACGGCGTGGTTCTGGCCGAACACTAGATTATCCACCTGCGCCAGAATGTAGGGGTTCTGATAGGCTTCGCGCCCCATCATGACGCCATCCAGGTGTTGCAGGTGCTCGAGAGTCTGCTCCATGGAGGTGACGCCGCCGTTGATGGCGATGGTGAGATCCGGGTAATCCTGCTTGACCCGATAGACACGGGGATAATCGAGGGGCGGGATTTCGCGGTTTTCCTTGGGGCTCAGGCCGCTCAGCCACGCCTTGCGGGCATGGACGATGAAGGTGTCGCAACCGGCATCGCGTACCTGTTCGATGAAGGCCTGCAGAAATTCGTAGGAGTCCTGATCGTCGATGCCGATACGGGTCTTCACCGTCACCGGAATATCGACCACATCGCGCATCGCCTTGACGCAGTCAGCCACCAGGGCGGGTTCACCCATCAGGCAGGCGCCAAAGCGGCCGTTTTGCACCCGATCGGAGGGGCAGCCGACGTTGATGTTCACCTCGTCATAGCCGCGCTCCTCGGCCAGTTTGGCGCAGCGCGCCAGATCGGTCGGATTGCTGCCACCCAGCTGGAGGGAGATGGGGTGCTCCTGCTCGCTGTAACCCAGATAGTCTCCCTTGCCGTGGATGATGGCGCCGGTGGTCACCATCTCGGTATAAAGCAAGGTCTGGCGAGTCATCAGACGATGGAAATAACGGCAATGCCGATCGGTCCAGTCCAGCATGGGGGCGATGGAAAAACGCTGCGCCTGCATAAAAATCATCCGGGTTGGCTAAACAAAGGGGGCGGATTTTACCACAACGTGAGGCAGCCCCAGAAAATGAATTTTGTCACCGCGTCAAAGGGGGCCCTGTGATAGTATCCGGCTAATAAAAAGGGTAATTGCGTGATCATGAATCAAGACCAACTTTTACAACGAGCCGAACGACTCTGCGAACAACGCGGGATCCGCTTCACCCCTACCCGGCGTCAGGTATTCAGGTTGCTGGCTGCCCACGGCAATGCCATCAGCGCCTATGATCTGTTGGCCCAGTTGCAGCAGACAGAGGCCCATGCCAAGCCGCCAACCGTTTATCGGGCGCTGGATTTTCTGCTCGAACAGGGCTTTGCCCACAAGGTGGAGTCGCTCAACGCCTTCATTTTCTGCTGTCACTTCGATCATGCCCACCCGATGCAACTGCTCATCTGCGATCGGTGTGGCGAGGTGGTCGAGTTGCATGACTCGGCGATCGATGGCGCGTTTTCCGAGCAAGCCCACTTGCATGGCTTTACTATTACCAATAAGACAATAGAGGCACATGGCCAATGTGCTCGCTGTACGCCCACCGTAGGAAGTCAACATGAAGGCTGATTTTGTAAACCCGTTCCTGCTCTCCCTGCTCAATGTGCTCTCCACCATGGCACAGCTCGAGCTCAAGCCGGGCAAACCCAAACGCAAGATGGACGAGCTGGCGCGCGGCGATGTCTCTGGTCTCATCGGCATGGTCGGTCCGCAGACCCGTGGCTCGCTCTCCATCAGCTTCGAGAAGGGGTTGGCGCTGGAGATCATGCGCCGGATGCTGGGCGAGGCACCGGCTACCATCAATGAAGAAGTGACCGACATGGTGGGCGAGATCACCAACATGGTGACCGGCGGTGCCAAGCGCATGCTGGGGGAGAAGGGGTATGAGTTTGACATGGCGACCCCCATCATCGTCTCCGGCCCCAATCACACCATCACCCATCGTGCCGACGGCACCAAGATCATGATGCCGTTCGAATCAGATTATGGTCGTGCCACCATCGAGATCTGTTTCGAGTAACCCTATGTGGAAAGCGCTGAAATGGTTCTTCATCGGGTGGGCCCTGCTGCTCATCCTGTCTGATCTCCAGATCACCACCTCGCTCTACAAGTACGAAGACAACCGGGTGGTGGTGAACTTTCCGCGCTGGCAGGCAGACCAGCCCTGGGGCACCTTTGAGTGGCATGCCGGGCGGGTGGAGACCCATTGGTATGGTCTGGCAGGCAGACCCAAGCCGGTAGATCCGCTGCTGTAGCAGCCAGGGTGACAGATGCAATGCAAGAGGCCAGCTGATGCTGGCCTCTTGTCGTTGGTCGCCCGGTTGATCAGGCCGCTTCGGCGGCCAGATCTTCGCGGGGGCGCAGCAGCATGCCGAAGCCGCAGGTCAGCAGGGTGGGCAGCAACCAGGCCAGCCCCTTGTCGAACAGCGGCAGGAAGGCGAACGCATCCATCTGCACGCCGGCCGCTCCCAGCCCGTCCAGGCAGCCGAACAGAAACGCCACCAACAGCACGGCGCGAAACGCCAGCCGTGGCCGGCCAAAATAACCCTGTACAAAGGTCACCAGCACCAGTGCGATGGCGACCGGGTAGATGGCGACCAGCACCGGGATGGAGAGGCTGATGAGCTGGCTCAGCCCGACGTTGGCCACCAGGATGGAGACTCCTCCCATCAGCAGTACCCACTTGCGGTATGTCCAGCCGGCCAGACCGTGGAAGTAGTCGGCGCTGGCGCAGAGCAGGCCGACCGCGCTGGTGAAGCAGGCCAGGGTGATGATGGCGGCCAGGATCAACTGACCGTAGTGGCCGAACAGGCTCAACACATAGGCGTTGACGATGGCGCCGCCATTGTCGACGTTGGTGACCACGCCCGCCGCGCTGTTGCCCAGATAGAACAGGGAGATGTAGACCGCCGAGAGGCCAACCGCCGAGATGAGGCCCGCGATGGTCAGGTACTTGAACTGGCTCGGGTAGTCCTCGATGCCCCTGCGTTGCAGCAGACCGATGATGAGGGCACCGAACATCAGCGAGCCGAGGGTATCCATGGTGTTGTACCCCTCCAGCATCCCCTTGATGAGCGGCGTATCCGTGTAGTCGCCGCTGGCCTCAGGTAGGGTGCCTTGCGGGTCAACCAAGACCCCGACCGCCAGGATCAGCAACATTACCATCAAGACAGGCGTCATGTATTTTCCCACCGCATCGAGCAGCCTGCCCCGATCCAGCGATACCAGGATCACCAGCGCGAAGAAGAGCAGGCTGTAGAGCAGCAGCCCGTGTTGGCCAGCTTCGCCGAGCCAGGGCTTGAGCCCCATTTCATAAGCCACCAGCCCGGTGCGGGGGGTGGCAAAGGCCGGCCCCATGATGATGTAGATGGCGATGGCCAGCGCCGTGGCCGCCCAGGTCGGCAGATAGCGGGTCATCGCCGTCCAGCCGCTGCTGCCTTGTCCGGCGCTGCCTCTGGCAACGGCGACCAGCGTCAGCAGAGGGAGACCCACCGCCGTCAGCAGAAAGCCGACCATGGCTGGCATTAGATGCTCACCGGCCATAAAGCCGGCGAGCGGCGGAAAAATGATGTTGCCTGCCCCGAGATAGAAAGCAAACGTCATAAAACCCAGTCCGAATACGTCGGACAACTTCAGTGATTTCGTCAAACCTGACCTCATCTGCCTTATCAGCTTGTTCTTGTTGATTGCACCCACTGCCTGGCAGATAACCGGATAACAATGCTTCCCTCTCCTCCACGATGAGCACATCGATAAAGGAGCACTCTTCTGAGCATAAAGAAGAGAAATTTGATCTCAATCACACATTAATATCTTGAAACAATTTAATTGGCCAGAATAAATCACCGATTAGCCAGCGGTTGGCAGCAGTGAAAGAGCTCGGTATGGCGGCAGGGGGCTGGCCGCAGGAAAGGGGTAACGGGTGGTAAAAGGCTGTTGGCAGACAAACAAAAGAGCCTGCGCAAGGCAGGCTCTTTGAGATGGGCGGGAGTGAAATCAGGCGGCTTCGGCAGCCAGTTTCTCGCCGGAGCGTACCGCCATGCCGAGGCCACAGGCCAACAGCGTCGGCAGCAGCCAGGCCAGGCCCTTGTCGAACAGCGGCAGGAAGGCAAATGCATCCATCTTCATGCCGGCGGCGCCCAGACCGTCCAGGCAGCCAAACAGGAAGGCGACCATCAGTACGGCGCGGAACACCAGGCGCGGACGACCGAAGTAACCCTTCAGGAAGGTGACCAGCACCAGAGCCACGGCAACCGGGTAGATGGCGACCAGCACCGGGATAGAGAGGCTGATGAGCTGGCTCAGGCCCACGTTGGCGACCACGGCGCAGATGACCCCCAGCAACACCACCAGCTTCTTGTAGCTCATGCCGGTGAGGTTGTGGAAGAAGTCGGAGCAGGCGGAGATCAGGCCCACGGCGGTGGTGAAACAGGCCAGGGTGATGATGGCGGCCAGGATGAACTGACCCGGCTGACCAAACAGGCTCAACACGTAGGCGTTGACGATGGCGCCGCCGTTGCTGATGTCGGTGGCGACACCGGCTGCGGTGTTGCCCAGCTGGAACAGGGAGACGTACACCACGGACAGACCGATGGCAGAGATGATGCCGGCAATGGCCAGGTACTTGAACTGGCTCTGGTAGTCATGAATGCCTTTCTGGCGCAGCAGGTCGACGATCAGGGCACCGAACATCAGGGACGCCAGGGTGTCCATGGTGTTGTAGCCTTCCAGGATCCCTTTCACGAAGGGGCCGTTCTGATAGTCACCGGAAGAGGCCGGCATGTCACCTTGCGGGGCGACGAACACGCCGATGGCCAGGGTCAACAGCAACAGCATCAGCACCGGGGTCAGGTATTTGCCGATGGCATCCATCAGCTTGCCCTGATTCATGGAGACCAGGATGGCCACGCCGAAGAACAGCACCGTGTAGGCAGCCAGACCGGCCTGGCCCATGTCACCGATGAAAGGCTTGAGGCCCATTTCATAGGCCACCAGCCCGGTACGGGGGGCGGCGAAGGCCGGACCGATGATAATGTAGATGGCGACGGCCAGTGCGGTGGCGACGCCGGCCGGCAGCAGCTTGGTCATGCCGGCCCAGCCGTTGCCTGCCTTGGCGACAGCGATGATGGTGATGAGGGGCAGACCGACGGCAGTGACCAGGAAACCCAGCATGGCGAGAGAGAGGTGCTCACCTGCCATGTAACCAGCCAGCGGCGGGAAGATGATGTTGCCGGCGCCCAGATAGAAGGCGAAGGTCATGAAGCCCAATCCGAGCACGTCGGACAATGTGAGTGATTTCGTCAAGTTCAACCTCGTCTGTCTTGTAAACTATTGCTTGTTATAGTTTTTTATTGGTCAGTGACCGATATTGTTCAGGGGTAAAAAAAAGGAGCCCCGCTTGTTTTTTCATCGCAACCAGTGGTTTGAGCTGGTCTTGAGCGGGCGCTCGTTTAGGAGTCAGCATAATGGCGTGAAAAAATAGTTCAAGACGAAATTTACATCTTCAAATAGAAGGGGCTGGTCAGTTGGATGTATCTGTCGGAATAGGTTCCATCAGCAGAATGGATCACAATTTCACCCTGCTCACACTTGTTTAATCCTCTACCAAGTCGCAATAAAACACGATTTGCCTCTTTTCCGGCTCTGGTGATAACAGCTGTATAACAAACGGCGTGCAGATCATAATCCGCCGAGATGCATAAAATTTCATCGGCCATGGCCGTTGGCACGACCAGCGCAACCTCGCCGTTGGGGGCCAATAGTCGGTCACAGGCGGTCAGCAGATCCCGGCTGTCGAGGCCGCCGGTATGACGTGCCAGTGCCCTGGCCGGATCGCGAAATGACTGGCCCGCCACGAAGTAGGGTGGGTTGGAGACGATGAGATCGTAAGGGGCGGCCTGATAGGTTTGAATGGCACTCTCGATGACGGTGACCCGCCCATGCCAGGGGGAGGCTGCCGCATTCTCGCGAGCCTGCCGGGCTGCATTGCTATCCAGCTCTACCGCATCGATGCGGCAGTCGGCAGGGCTGCGCTGGGCCAGCATCAGGGCGATGAGGCCGCTGCCGCTGCCAATGTCGAGCACCCGGCGGACATTGGTGACAGGTGCCCAGGCGCCGAGCAGGATGCCATCGGTGCCGACTTTCATGGCGCAGCGATCGTGATCGACGTGAAATTGCTTGAAGGTAAAACCGCTGTTTCGTCCCATCCGACTCCCGTCCTGTGCCAGCGCCGCAGAAAATGGTCGGCGATTATAGCGACTAAGCCACAGTCGCCATAGGAGCCGACGACATAATCGCCTATAATCTGCCGTTTCCTTAATGACCGAGTATTGCCATGAGCCAGTCCTTTGATGATTTCGACCTGAATCCAGCCCTCAACCGGGCCTTGGCCGAGATGGGTTTCACCCGCCCCACCACCATTCAGCAGATGGTGCTGGAGCCAGCCCTGGACGGCCGCGATATTCTGGCATCCGCCCCGACCGGTACCGGTAAGACCGCCGCCTTCCTGCTGCCAGCCCTGCAGCATCTGCTGGACTTCCCGCGCCGCAAGCCGGGCCCGTGCCGCATGCTGGTGCTGACCCCGACCCGCGAGCTGGCGCTGCAGGTCACCGCCCACGCCAAGGCGCTGGCGGCTCACACCAACCTCAGCATCGAGACCATCATCGGCGGCGTCAGCCATGAAGAGCAACTGCCGGCCCTGACCAAAACCACCGACATCGTGGTGGCCACCCCGGGCCGTCTGCTCGAGTACATCGAGAAAGAGGAGTTCGAGAGCCACGACATCGAGGTGCTGGTGCTGGACGAAGCGGACCGCATGCTGGACATGGGCTTCATCAAGGATGTGAACCGCATCGTGGAAGAGGCGCGCTACCGCAAGCACACCATGCTGTTCTCCGCCACCCTGGAAGGGGCCGGTCTTGAGAAGTTCGCCAACGATATCCTGAAGGAGCCGGTGGAGCTGCACGCCGAGCCGCCCCGCAGCGAACGTCGCCCCATCACCCAGTGGGTGCACCTGGCCGACGATGCCGCTCACAAGCTGGCCCTGCTGGTGCATATCCTCAAAGATCCCGAGACCCAGAAAGCCATCATCTTCGTCAAGACCCGTGAGCGGCTGGCGGAGCTGTCCGGTCAGCTGCAGGCGGCTGGCGTCTCCTGCGCCTGGATCCGCGGCGAGATGGAGCAGAGCAAGCGCATCGAGTCGATCCGCAAGTTCCATGAAGGGGAAGTGCCCTTCCTCATCGCCACCGACGTGGCCGCCCGCGGCATCGACCTGCCCAACGTCAGCCATGTCATCAACTACGACATGCCTTACGGTGCCGATGTCTACGTCCACCGGATCGGCCGCACCGGCCGTGCCGGCAACCGTGGTTGCGCCATCAGCCTGGTGGAAGCCCACGACATGGCGATGGTCGCCAAGATCGAGCGCTACACCGAAGAGCGTCTCAAGCGTCGGGTGATCGACGAACTGCGCCCCAAGCACAAGGAAGCGCGTGTACCGGTGAAGAAGAAAAAGCCGAAGGACGACAAGAAGAAGTCGGCCAAGAAGAAAAAGAAGTAAGCCTGCCCGCCACAACGGCCATCCCCGGATGGCCGTTGTGCTATCTGCTGCCCACTCGGCGGGGGCCAGAAAAGAAAAAAGCCGACGTATAAACGTCGGCCAATAAAAAGTGCTTACAACAGAGGATTCACCTATTCAGACTTGGGGATCCTGAATTTGGTTCCCTCGGGTTGTAATTAATTTTCAGCGCGTTTGAACATCAGGGTATTGGCATCGGACTCTTCCGGTACGAAGTAGTAGCCATCGGCGTTGAACCCGGTCAGCTGCTCCACCTTGGTGAGCCGGTGCTTGATGATGTGGCGGGCCATCATGCCGCGCGCCTTCTTGGCGTAGAAGCTGATGATCTTGAACTGGCCGTTCTTCTCGTCCTTGAACACCGGCGTGATGATGCGCCCCTGCAGGGCCTTGGGACGTACCGACTTGAAGTACTCGTCGGAAGCCAGGTTGATCAACACCTCGTCTCCCTGAGCAGCCAGTGCCTTGTTCAGCTGGGCGGTGATGATGTCGCCCCAGAACTGGTAGAGATCCTTGCCACGCGCATTGTCGAGGCGAATCCCCATCTCCAGCCGGTAGGGCATCATCAGATCGAGCGGGCGCAGTACCCCGTAGAGGCCGGAGAGCATGCGCAGGTGTGCCTGGGCGAAGTCGAGATCAGCCTCGCTGAAATCCTCCACTGCCAGCCCCGTGTAGACATCCCCCTTGAAGGCCAGCAGCGCCTGGCGGGCGTTGGCCGGGCTGAAGTCGGGTTGCCAGTCGGCAAAGCGGGCGGCGTTGAGGCCGGCCAGCTTGTCGCTGATCTTCATCAGGCTGGCGATCTGGTCCGGGCTCAGCTGGCGGGCCCGGCCGATCAGCTCGGCGGAGTGGTCCAGCAGCTCGGGTTGGGTGAAACGGGAAGTCACCAGCGGCGACTCGTAGTCCAGCGTCTTGGCCGGGGAAACCACAATCAGCATAACGATCCTTTATAGCGGTGACGCACGCCCCTCATTCATCCAGAGTGACGTTGTCGAGAGTGCCTGCACCCAGCTGCTCGCGCCCCGACAGCTTGATCAGCAGTCGCAGGTCGTTGGCCGAGTCGGCATGGGCAAGGGCCTCACTGTAGCCAATTTGGCCGGCACAGAACAGGGCGAACAGCGCCTGATCGAAGGTCTGCATGCCGAGCTCGGTGGACTTGGTCATCACCTCCTTGAGCCGGTGCATCTCCCCCTTGCGGACGATATCGGTGATGAGCGGGGTGTTGAGCAGCACCTCGAAGGCCGCACAGCGACGGCGTCCGTCCAGGCTGGGCAGCAGTTGCTGGGCCACGATGGCACGCAGGTTGAAGGAGAGATCGAACAGGAACTGGCGATGTTTCTCCTGAGGGACCAGGTGCAGGATGCGGTCCAGCGCCTGGTTGGCATTGTTGGCGTGCAGGGTGGCGAGGCAGAGGTGGCCGGTCTCGGCAAACTGCAGGGCAAACTCCATGGTTTCTTGGCTGCGAATTTCGCCGATCAGGATCACGTCTGGCGCCTGGCGCAGCGAACTCTTCAGCGCCACGTCGAATGACGCTGTGTCTATGCCCACCTCGCGCTGGGTGATCAGGCTGCGGCCGTGCTGATGCACGAATTCCACCGGATCTTCCACCGTCAGGATGTGGCCGTCCACATGCTGGTTGCGAAAGCCTATCATGGCCGCCTGGGTGGTGGATTTGCCGGCTCCGGTGGCACCAACGAACAGCACCAGCCCGCGCTTGGCCAGGGCGATCTCCTGCAGGATGGGGGGCAGCGCCAGTTCGTCGAAGGTGGGGATGCGGGTCTCGATGCGGCGCAGCACCATGCCCGGCAGCTCCTGCTGCCAGAAGGCGCTGACCCGAAAGCGGCCAAGCTCTTCGCGGTGGATGGCGTAGTTGGCCTCCTTGGTGTGCAGGTAGCGCTCGAAGTGCTCCTGGCTCAGGGTCTCCTTGACCAGCGCCAGCGCCCTTGCCTTGTCGAGGGGGGCTTCTGCCAGCGACTGCAGGTGACCGTTGACCTTGAGGGTCGGCGGCGTGCCGACCGTGATGAACAGATCCGAGCCTTTGCGGGCGACCAGCTCGGTCAGCAGGGCATCCAGATTCATAACGACTCCTTCCCTAGATTCGTCGTGGTTAGATGGTGTTGGGATCGACCGCCTTGGCCTTGGCATCCAGCGCCGCCACTACGCCGCGGCTCACCAGCTGCTTGAGGCTCTGGTCCATGGTCTGCATGCCGTGGGTCATCCCGGTCTGGATCACCGAGTAGAGCTGGGCAATCTTGTCTTCCCGGATGAGGTTACGCACGGCGGGAATCCCCATCATGATCTCGTGAGCTGCCACCCGGCCGCCGCCGATGCGCTTGAGCAGGGTCTGGGAGATGACCGCCCGCAGCGACTCGGAGAGCATGGAGCGCACCATGTCTTTTTCCGCACCGGGGAAGACGTCGATGATCCGGTCGATGGTCTTGGCCGCCGACGAGGTGTGCAGGGTGCCGAACACCAGGTGGCCGGTCTCGGCCGCGGTCATGGCGAGGCGAATGGTTTCCAGATCGCGCATCTCGCCCACCAGGATGATGTCCGGGTCTTCCCGCAGCGCCGAACGCAGGGCGTTGCTGAAGCTCTTGGTATCGCGGTGTACTTCCCGCTGGTTCACCAGACAGCGCTTGTTCTCGTGCACGAATTCGATGGGGTCCTCGATGGTGAGGATGTGGTGATGAAAGTTCTCGTTGATGTAGTTGACCATGGCCGCCAGGGTGGTGGATTTACCCGAGCCGGTCGGGCCGGTCACCAGCACCAGGCCGCGCGGGTATTCGGCAATCTTGCGAAAGATCTCCGGTGCGTCCAGATCTTCGAGGCTCAGCACCGTGCTGGGGATGGTCCGAAATACCGCGCCGGAGCCGCGCGCCTGCTGGAAGGCGTTGACCCGGAAGCGAGCCAGGTTCGGCACCTCGAACGAGAAGTCCACCTCGAAGTTCTCTTCCAGTTCCTTGCGCTGGTGGTCGTTCATGATGTCGTAGATGAGGGCGTGCACTTCCCGGTGTTCCAGGGCGGGCAAATTGATCTTGCGAACCTCGCCATCAACCCTGATCATCGGGGGAACCCCGGCCGAGAGGTGTAGATCCGAGGCTTTATGTTTTACACTGAAAGCCAATAACTCTGTGATATCCATAGATTTGTCATTCTCCCATCACAAGATCACTAACGAAACATGAACCAGATTGCCGAGCACCTGCTTCAGGTCAAGGAACGTATTGTACAAGCCGCCAGTCGCGCGGGCCGAAGCCGCGATCACATCCAGTTGCTGGCGGTCAGCAAGACCAAACCGCTGGAGGCCGTTTGCGAGGCCTATGCCGCCGGTCAGCGCCGCTTTGGCGAATCCTACGCCCAGGAAGCGGCGACCAAGATAGATACCCTGCGTGAGCAAGGGGCCTGTGCAGACATAGAGTGGCACTTTATCGGCCCGCTGCAATCGAACAAATCCAGGCTGGTGGCCGAGCGCTTCGACTGGGTGCAGAGCGTGGACAGAGAGAAGCTGGTCGAACGCCTGAACAACCAGCGTCCGAGCGGGCTCGCGCCGCTAAATGTCTGTCTGCAAATCAATATTAGCGGAGAGAGCAGCAAATCCGGAACGTCGGAGCAAGAGATTTTCCGCCTGGCTGAACTGGTCTCCCGCTGTGAACGGCTGCGGCTGCGTGGCCTGATGGCGATTCCGGAGCACACCAGCGACGAGGCGGTGCTGGCCGCCCAGATGGTGCGCATGCAGACTCTGTTCACCGAGCTTGGGCAACAATACCCGGGCGTCGACACCCTCTCGATGGGGATGACCGAGGATCTCGAACTGGCGATCGGCCACGGCAGCACCATGGTGCGGGTCGGTACCGCCATCTTCGGTGCCCGCGACTATTCATGAGCAAGGCCCGGGATGCGATGCATCGGGCAGTGCTTTTTTCAGGTAACAGGAGTGTTTGATGCAGCATAGAATCCTCGCCTTTATCGGGGCGGGCAACATGAGCCGCAGTATCATTGCCGGTCTGGTTCAGGCGGGCTATCCGGCCGACCGGATCATCGCCGCCAACCCCAGTCGGCCCAAGCTGGATGCGCTGGCCAACGACTACGGCATCCGCATCACCCAGGACAACGCCGAGGCGGCCCGGGCGGCGGAGGTGATCGTGCTGGCGGTCAAGCCGCAGCTGATGGCGGCCATGCTGAGCGCGCTGGTGGCACAGCTGGGCACGCTGGAGGGCAAGCTGCTCATCTCCATCGCTGCCGGCATCAAGGTGGCGCGGCTGGCCGAGATGGCGGGTGGCCACGGTCGGATCATCCGTACCATGCCGAACACCCCCTCTCTGCTGGGGCTGGGGATGACGGGACTGTACGCCCCGCCCGGCATCGAGCAGGCTGACCGCGAGCTGGCCGAGCAGATGATGCAGGCGGTGGGCAAAACCCTCTGGGTGGAGCAGGAGTCCGCCATCAACGGCGTCATCGCCGCGGCCGGCAGTGCGCCCGCTTATTTCTTCCTGTTCATGCAGGCCATCGCCGAGGAGGCCGAGGCCATGGGCTTCTCCCCCGAGCAGGCTCGCCTGCTGGTGCAGCAGACCGCCCTTGGCGCGGCCGCCATGGTTGAGCAGAATCCCGAGCTGTCGCTGCAGACCCTGCGCGAGCAGGTGACCAGCAAGGGCGGTACTACCGCCGAGGCGATCAAGACTTTCCAGCAGCAGGGACTGATGCCGCTGACGGCACACGCCATGCAGGCGGCCGTTGCCCGGGCCGGCGAAATGGAAACCCTGTTCTGAACCCGATTTCTCTTACTCTCTGTCTCAACCTGGAGCCCAGATGAACACTGCTTATTTTCTGATTAACACGATTTTTGACCTCTATCTCATGGTGGTGCTGTTGCGCGTCTGGCTGCAGTGGGCCCGCGCAGACTTCTACAACCCCATGAGCCAGATGGTGGTCAAGCTGACCAATCCGCTGGTGGTGCCGCTGCGCCGGATCATTCCCGGGTTTGGCGGGCTCGACATGGCCTCTGTGCTGCTGGCCATCATCATCGCCTTCGCCAAGCTGGCGCTGCTCAAGAGCATGAACGTGCTGCTGGCCGACTGGCTCACCCTCAGCCTGTTTGCCGGGCTGACTGTGCTGAAGAAGGCCGGCTCCATGATCTTCTGGGTGCTGCTGATCCGTGCCATCCTGAGCTGGGTCAGCCAGGGTCGCAACCCCATCGAGTACGTGATGCACCAGCTGACTGAGCCTTTCCTGGCCCCCATCCGCCGCATTCTGCCGGCACTGGGCGGGCTGGATCTCTCCGTGCTGGTCGCCTTTATCGGGCTGCAGGCCATAAACTATCTGTTGGGTGATCTGTTCGGCCAGCTGTGGTGGATGATTTGATGGCAGCCGTCCTGCGGGAAGGGGATGAGCTGATAATGCATCTGATGATCCAGCCCAAGGCGAGTCGGGATCAGATCGTCGGATTGCATGGGGAAGAGTTGAAAGTGGCCATCACGGCGCCGCCGGTGGATGGTCAGGCCAACAGCCACTTGATCAAGTATCTGGCCAAGCAGTTCAAGGTGGCCAAGGGGCAGGTTCGCATCGTGCGGGGGGAGCTGGGGCGGCACAAGACGGTCGCCATCGAGGCGCCCAGACAGATCCCCGCCGAGGTCAGTGCCCTGCTGGACAATCAGGGTTAACACGAGAAGGATGACACCATGAAAACAGCCTGGATAAGCTGCCTGCTGGCACTGCTGCTGACCTTGCCCCTGCGGGCCGAACAGATGAAGGAGCTGGGCCCTTGGCAGGTGCACTACAGTGCCTTCAACTCCAGCTTCCTCACCCCCGAGGTGGCCAAGGCCTACGGCCTGGAGCGCAGCCGCTATAACGGCATCGTCAACATCGCGGTGCAGAACAAGCAGGGGGTCGCCCAGGCGGTGGGGATCAGCGGCGAGGCCAAGAACCTCACCGGCACCATCCGCAACCTGAGCTTCCAGGAGGTCAAGGAGGGGGATGCCATCTACTATCTGGCGGTGCTGCCCTATCGCAACGAGGATACCTACCAGTTCACCCTGAAGATCATGGGAGAGGGGCAGCAGCAGACGTTGACCTTCCAGCAGACCTTCTACGTCGATTGATATCGGTACCTGTCATGCCCAGAAAAAGCCCCGAACGCAGGTTCGGGGCTTTTTTCATGACGGCGAGTCGGCCGGCGGGGTGAAGTCGTGGATCTCCCCGATCCGCGGGGTGAAGCGGGGATCCTGATCCCGGTTGTGTTCCACCCACTCCATGGCCTGACAGAAGCTCTCCTGCTTCGAGAACTCGCTGCGCACCTGATCGATGGCCCGCTCCGCGCTGCGCCGCTCCATCTTGCTGGCCTTGCGGTCGCTGAACTGCTTGTGCTGGGCCAGCATCCACTCGGTGAAGGCCTGGCGGCACTGGGCCTCGCTGGCTGCCTGGACGGGCAGGGCCGCCAGCAGGGCGATCATCAATAAATAGCGCATAACAACATCGGTGACTGAGGGGTGTGGTTGTCTGAAAGGGCGGCATTCTATGCCGAAAACTTGAGCATGAACAGGGGAAGAGAGGGAGCCGGCATGGCCGGCCCCCACAGGGTCAGTGTTTGACGAGGTAGAGTTGGCGGCTGTAGGCCACGTCTTCCGGGTTGTTGATGGGATAGCCCTTGAGCCAGGGCTTGATCAGTCGGGCGTTGGTGTACTGATAGATGGGAGCGATGGGCGCCTCGTCCTGCAGTATGGTTTCGGCCTCATCGAACAGGCGGGCCCGTTCACGGGGATCCTGGCTGTTGGCAGCCTTGGCCAGCAGGGCATCGTAGCCGGCGTTGGCGAAGCGGGCCATGTTGCCGCTGTGGTGGGAGCCCCACAGGCCGAGGAAGGCGGACGGGTCATTGTAGTCGGCCACCCAGGAGGAGCGGATCACCTCGAACTGGCCGCTCTGGCGGCTGTCGAGATAGGTTTTCCACTCCTGATTGGTGAGCTCGACCCGGGCTCCCAGCTTCTGTTTCCACAGGTTGGCGATGGCCAGCGCCATCTTCTTGTGTACCTCGGCCGTGTTGTAGAGCAGGGTCAGCTTGAGCGGGTTGGCCGGGCCGTAGCCCGCCGCCTTGAGCAGGGCTCTGGCCTTGTCGTCCAGCTCCTGCTGACTGCTGCTGGAGAGCAGGTTGGCCTTGGGCTCGAAGCCGGCAACCACGTCCGGGGTGAAGTGATAGGCCGGTTTTTCTCCGGTGCCCAGGATCTTGCTGGCGATGAGGCCCCGATCGATGGTGTAGGAGAGCGCCTTGCGCACTCGCACGTCGTTGAGGGGGGCGCGCTGGGTATTGAAGGCGTAGTAGTAGGTGCCGAGCTGATCCGGGGTATAGACCTCGCCCGGGATCTGCTGCATCAGCTTGTGATACTGCTCCTTGGGGAAGGATTCGGTAATGTGCAGGTCGCCGGCCAGGTAGCGGTTGGTGGCCGCGCTCTCCTGGTTGATGGGCACGAAGGTGACCTTGGTCAGCACGGTATGGGCGCGATCCCAGTAGTAGGGGTTGGGAGTCAGCTCCAGCTTCTCGTTCACCACCCGCTGACTCAGCACGAAGGCGCCGTTGCCGACCAGCTTGCCGGGCTGGGTCCACTGGTTGCCGTATTGCTCCATGCTGGCGCGATGCAGCGGCGACAGGCTGGGGTGGGTCAGCAGGCTCAGGAAGTAGGGCACTGGCTGGGAGAGGGTCACCTGCAGGGTATGCTCATCGAGGGCCTTCACCCCGAGCTCTGCGGGGGGCAGCTTGCCGGCCACGATCTCATCCACCTTGTCGAAGCGGGCCAGCTGGGCGAACCAGGCAAAGGTGGCGGCCTCCTTGGGATCGACCAGTTTGCGCCAGCCGTAGACGAAGTCGGCGGCCTGCACGGGATCGCCGTTGGACCAGCGGGCATCCGGGCGCAGATGGAAGGTGAAGTGCTGATTGCCCTGGTTGTCCCAGCTGGCGGCTACCCCGGGCAGCACCTTGCCGTCCGGTCCCTGGGTCAGCAGCCCCTCGTAGAGATCCCGCAGTACCTGCAACTCGGGCAGGCCGACCAGCTTGAGCGGGCTCAGGCTTGCCGGCTCGTCTTTCAGATGACGCACGACGGCCTGTTCGGCGGCGAGCTGGGTGCCGGGTGGAACATCGGCAGCCTGGACACAGGCACAGCCCAGCAGGGCCAGCAGGGGACTCCATCCTTTCATGGTTGATCCTTCAAATAGTGTGAAGCGGGGTGAAAACTCGGCGAGAAGTGATCGCCGACAGACGGGAAATCATGATATCCCGTTTGCTGGTCAGACCGCCAGTATGAGTCCCTTGGATGAGGGGACTCCCCGGCATCTTATTTGACCCGCCATTCGGGCAGAGGAGTGAGCAATGAGAACATGGATCCTGTTGGCCCTGGCCATCAGTCAGGGGGCCTGGGCGCTGGCACCGTGTGAGCGCGAGAGCCAGGTTGGCAGCTGGTGCGAGGTAAACATAGATCAGCTGCATCCGACCCAGGGCGGCGTGGGCCAGATCCAGGTCGACAACACCCAGGCCGAGCTGGCGGGCAAGAGTGCAAAGCAGCTCGACAAGTTGATGAAAAAGAAAGAGATCCCCATCGTCATTGCGCCCGATGGTGGTTACTGGCTGGTGGACAGGCACCATCTGACCAAGGCGTTGTGGCAGTCTGGCGTGAAGCAGGTGCGGGTCAAGGTGATCGCCAGGTTGCAGGACAAGGAGAACTTCTGGAGCCAGATGCAGTGCAACCACTGGGCCTGGCTCAAGGATGAAAAGGGTGGCGCACTGACGCCGCAGCAACTGCCGGCCCACATCGGTGAACTGCCGGATTACCCCTACCGGACGGTGGCCGGGCTGCTGCAGGATGCGGGCTATTTCGACAAACGGGAGCAGGTCTACTTCGTCGAATTTGCCTGGGCCAGCTGGCTCGGCCAGCAGATGGATTGGTTGCCGGTCGACAGTGCCAATCTGGCGGATCGCCTCTATCAGGCCAAACGGCTGGCATGCAGCAGCAAGGCGGCGGATCTGCCCGGTTATCCGGGCAAGCAGTGCCGGGTCAATCAGTCGCGCAGCGGCAACTGAGGGGATAGCCGCTATCAAAGCAACTGCGGGGGGCCAATGCCCCCCGCTGTCATGATGATTGCCGGGCCTGCTGCCAGTGCGCGGCGGCCTGTTCCAGCAGGGCCACTTCGCCTTGCTGGATCAGCGGCAGCAAGGCCTGCACCTGGGCATCCGGCCATTCCCACCAGGCCAGCGCCTGCAAGCGGGCGATCTCTTCCTCAGCAAAGCGCATCCTGATCACTTTGGCCGGCGTACCGGCCACCATGGCATAGGGCGGCACATCCTGATTGACCAGGGCGCGCGCCGCTATGATGGCGCCGTCGCCGACGGTGACCCCCGGCATGATCATGGCGTCCATGCCGATCCAGACGTCGTTGCCGATGCGGGTGTCGCCGGCAGGGCGATAGCTGCGCTGGAGGGCATCGAGATCGGCAAACGGATAGGTGCTGATGAAGTCGGCATTGTGGGTGTGGTTGCCGCCCATCAGGATCTTCACCCCGGCGGCTATTTGCACATAGTCGCCGATATGCAGCTGATCGATGTGCCAGAGCGGCTCCCAGCCGGTCTCTGGGCTGCGGCTGAAGCTGTCGCCGTGCAGATAGCGCACGGCGGCCTCTTCAAACGGACCGTCCCAGGCGCCGGAGTAGTAGCTGCGGCGCCCCTTCAGGTGGATGTTGGGGTTGCTCACCGTCAGGTGCAGGTACTCGACCTGCGACCAGTGTTGGCAGGGTTTCATGGTTGTCTCCTCGTTCAAATGGATAGGGTGGATGGCGCGAGGAGCGCAGCTAATAGATCCAGACCAGCAGGCGGGGCACGCACAGGGTCGAGCAGCCCAGATCCTGGGGTAAACGGGGTCGCAGCATGGAGAATGCGGGTCCTGAAGGGTGGATCGGCATGGTAAGTCATATGGGGATGGGGGCCAAGCCAAGCATCGTTATCTGGTCAAAACCTGCACGAAATATCGGGTTGATATTCATTCTCAACTGGGCATGATAAAAGTCCCACCCATCAACCAGGGAGATCGGCATGACCCATCAAATCTGGCAGCGTTACATGCTGGAGGCTGAAAACGCACTGGGCGCTGGCGCGCTCGGCACCGCCATCTGCCTCTATCAGCAGGCCCTCGCCGAGGTATATGAACTGAGTGACGGTGAGCTGGACGAGTTGGCCAGCATGCGGGTGGCGACCTGCCACCGGCTGGCCGATTTCTGGCGCGCCATGGAGGAGCCGGCCTACGAGCTGCGTTACCTCAAGCTGGCCTCCGAGCTGGTGACGGCGTTGGTGCCCCAGTGTCCGAACCAGGAGTGCGAATCCCTCATCAGCGAACTGGGTTGCTGTCGGGCGGCGCTGCTCTCTTTCCTCAAGCGCCACCCCAATCCCGACATTGCCCGCTTGATCCAGTTGCAGGATCAGGTGCAGGGCTGCGAGCTGATCGGCCGTTTTCGCCTCAACTGAGGATCATTTACGGCCTTTGAGGCGCTGGGCGATCCGCGTTTGTGCCTCTTCCCCCTGCAGGGCGAGGGAGAAGGCACGCGCCTCCAGATCGATGACGAAGTGCACCGCCTGCCTGAGCTCCTGCTTGAGCAGCGCCTTGCTCTTTTGCAGTGCCTTCGGCGCCTTGGCAGCCAGCTTCAAACCCTGCTCCCGGGCAAAGGGGAGCAGGGCTTCGGCCGCCAGCACCCGGTTGGCGAGCCCCAGCCGCAGTGCCTCGTCGGCATCGATGGCTTCGGCCAGCAGCAACAGCTCCGCCGCCTTCAAGTGACCCACGCTGCGCGGCAGCAACAGGCTGGAGGCAAACTCCGGCACCAGCCCCAGCTCGACAAAGGGCAGTTGCAGGCGGGCATTGTCGGCCAGATAGACCAGATCGCAGTGCAGCAGCAGGGTGGTGCCGATCCCCACCGCCGCACCGCCGACCGCGGCGATCACCGGCTTCGGGAAGTCGGCCAGGGTGTGGAGGAACTGCAAGATGGGATCGTCCGCCTCCAGGGCCTCTTTCCCCACGAAGTCGGCCAGATCATTGCCGGCGGTAAAGCAGTCGCTCTGCCCCTGGATGAGCAGGGCATGGATGGCGTCATCTTCCGTCGCTTGTCGCAAGGCGTCGGTGAGCGCACGATACATGGCGGTATTGAGGGCATTGCGCTTGTCGGGACGATTGAGGGTCAGGGTGAGCAAGCCATCCTGCTGCTCGACAATGATAATGGGGTCCATGTCTAAATCCTTGTTATTGCTGGCTGTCAAAAGCTTACCGCTGCGGTAATCTTTGCGGCGTTTAACAACATCATAAAAGGATTTCAACCATGTTTAAACGTGCGTTCTATTCCCTGCTGGCCCTGGGGCTGGCTGCTCCCGCCCTGGCCAAGGTCGAGGCTGTCGACGGCTATGTGCGCCTGTTGCCGCCGGGCTCGCCCAACACCGCCGCCTTTCTGGTGCTGAAGAATGATGCGGATCAGCCGGTCAAGCTGGTGGCTGCCGCCTCGCCCGAGGTGGGCCGCGCCGAGCTGCACACCCATCTGCACGAGAACGGCGTGATGAAGATGCGCCAGGTCGAGAGCATAGAGGTGCCGGCCAAGGGGGAAGTGGCGCTCAAACCCGGCAGTTTTCACATCATGCTGTTCGAGGTGCGCGAGCTCTCCCAGGGCACCCCTTTCCCGCTGACATTGACCATGGATGATGGCCAGAAGCTGGAGTTGAACCTGCCGGTGAAGCCGATTGAACCCATGGCAGGCATGCAGCACTGACATTAATGGACGCTTGTTCAGTTTTTTACACTGTGTATTCCCGTCGCACTGGGTAAAATGATGGCCTTTCCAGTCCATAGATAGAGAGTGACGTGATGAAGAAGACCTTGATTGCCGGTTGCGTACTGGCCCTGTTCAGCCAGGCTGCTATGGCTGCCGATGACTGGCGTTTCGCTGCCGGTACCGATGTATGGAATGCTCAGGGCAGCGGCCAGATCAACGGTGTCGGGGCCAATGGCAGCTACGACGAGAACTACAACTGGAGCGGCTACCTGCAACTGGAGCACGGCATCATCCTGCTGCCCAACGCCAAGTTCGAGATCTCCGATTTCGGTACCAGCGGCGGCGCCCTCAACAACGATCTGATGGCGTATGACTTGAGCCTCTACTATCGCCTGTTCAACAACGACCTGTTCCAGATCGATCTGGGTCTGACTGGTCGTCGCTACGATGGTGATTTCAACACCCAGCACTACTCCTATGACAAGGACGTGCTGATGGCCTACACCGGCGCCGAAGTGCGCATCCCGGGTACCGGCTTTGCCGCCTTCGGCGATGCCCGCGTGCAGGATGCCGACAACTACGACTACCGTCTGGGTGGTTCCTACAAGTTCGCGACCGTACCGCTCAAGGTGCGTGCCGGCTGGCGTGATGCGAGCATGGACTTCGACCGTGTTGACCAGCGGGTCGACGGCTGGTTCATCGGCGGCGAATTCATCTTCTAATTCCGGCAACGGCTGATGACGATGCCCCCATCATCCCGATGGCGGCATCCGACGAGGAAAGAGCATGGGTCATATCATAGTGACAGGGGCGGGGTCCGGTCTGGGCCGGGCGCTCACCATAGGTCTGGTTGAACGCGGTCATCAGGTCTCCATGATGGGGCGTCGTTATCAGAGGCTGCAGGAGCAGGAGGCGTTGCTTGGCAAGGCGGTGATCGGCATTGCTGCCGATCTGGCGCACCACGAAGAAGTGGACGTGGCGTTCGCCGCTGCGGTGGAGTGGGGCGGCCTGCCCGAGCTGGTGCTGCACTGCGCCGGCGTGGGCGAGTTCGGCCCGGTCGGCGTCTATACCGCCGAGCAGATCCGCCGGGTGGTGGAGAGCAACCTCATCTCCACCATTCTGGTGGCCCAGCAGACGGTGCGCCTCATCGGCGACAAGGGCGGTGTGCTGGCCAACGTGCTCTCCTCCGCCGCCCAGGTGGGCAAGGCCAACGAGAGCCTCTACTGCGCCTCCAAATGGGGCATGCGCGGTTTTCTGGAGTCGTTGCGGGCCGAGCTGAAAGGCTCGCCGCTGCGGCTGGTGAACCTCTATCCGAGCGGGATCCGCAGCGAATTCTGGGACAACTCGGATCACGTGGACAGCAGCGGCTTCATGACCCCGGAAGACGCCGCCGCCTACATGCTGGATGCGCTGGAAGCCAGAAGCAGCTGCCATGTGACCGATCTCTTCATCGGTCGCAACTAGCTGCGGCCAGCCTCGCCTCTGCCCTGCGGCAGAAAACAAAAAGCGCGCCTAATGGCGCGCTTTTTTATGGGGGCAAGGGGCGGAATTAACGGCCCAGCTTGGCCTTGAGCAGGGCAACGATCTCGCTGATCGCCACTTCCTGCTTCTCGCCAGTGCGGCGGCACTTGTACTCCACCACACCGTTGTCCAGACCGCGATCGCCGATGACGATTGCGTGCGGCACACCCAGCAGCTCCATGTCGGCGAACATCACGCCCGGGCGCTCTTTACGGTCGTCGAACAGCACATCCACCCCGGCGGCCTTCAGCTCGGTGTAGAACTGCTGAGCCTGCTCGGCCACGCGCTCGGACTTGTGCATGTTCATCGGCACGATGGCCACTTCGAACGGGGCGATGGCTTCCGGCCAGATGATGCCGTACTGGTCGTTGTTCTGCTCGATGGCGGCAGCCACCAGGCGGGAAACCCCGATACCGTAGCAACCCATCTCCATGGTGACGGACTTGCCGCCCTCGTTCAGCACGCTCGCCTTCATGGCTTCGGAGTACTTGGTACCCAGCTGGAAGATGTGGCCCACTTCGATGCCGCGCTTGAGCAGCAGCTTGCCCTGGCCGCACGGGCTTGGGTCGCCTTCTACCACGTTGCGCAGGTCGGCAACTTCGTAAGTGGTGATGTCGCGATCCCAGTTGGCACCGGTCAGGTGGAAGCCGGTCTCGTTGGCGCCGCAGACGAAGTCCGCCAGATGGGCGGCGCTGCGATCGGCGATGATGCGACCGGCAAAGCCGACCGGGCCGATGGAGCCTGCGTCGCAACCGGCGGCAGTCTTGATCTGCTCGTCGTTGGCGAAGGTCAGCGGGTTGGCAACACCCGGCAGTTTCTCGGCCTTGATTTCGTTCAGCTCGTGATCGCCACGCAGGACCAGTGCGATGACGGCCTGGTTGCCGTGTTCGTCCTCTTCGCCCAGCACCAGCAGGGTCTTGGCGATGGCGCTCGGCGCCACGTTCAGGAAGGCGGCCACATCAATGATGGTGTGGACGGCCGGGGTAGCAACCTTGGTCAGGGCCGCGGTGGCGGCAGGGCGCTCGCCAGCCGGTGCCAGCGCTTCGGCCATCTCGATGTTGGCGGCGTAATCTGATGTATCGGAGAAGGCGATCAAGTCTTCACCGCTCTCGGCCAGCACCTGGAATTCGTGGGAGCCAGTACCACCGATGGAGCCGGTATCGGCCTGCACCGGACGGAAGTTCAGCCCCATGCGGGTGAAGGCGGCGCAGTAGGCGGCGTGCATCCGCTCGTAGGTTTCGATCAGCGAAGCCTTGTCGATGTGGAAGGAGTAGGCGTCCTTCATCAGGAATTCGCGACCGCGCATCACGCCGAAGCGGGGACGCACTTCATCGCGGAACTTGGTCTGGATCTGGTAGAGGTTGAGCGGCAGCTGCTTGTAGCTGTTCACTTCGTAACGCACCAGCGAGGTGATCACCTCTTCGTGGGTCGGACCCAGCACGAAGGGACGGTTGTGACGGTCGGTCAGACGGCACAGCTCGGGACCGTAGTCATCCCAGCGGCCGGATTCCTGCCACAGCTCGGCGGGTTGCACCACCGGCATGGAGACTTCGATGGCACCAGCATTGTTCATCTCTTCGCGAACAATGTTCTCGATTTTTTTCAGAACCCGCAGACCGGACGGCAGCCAGGCATACATGCCGGAGGCCAGTTTGCGGATCATGCCGGCGCGCAGCATCAGCTGATGGCTGACGATCTCGGCATCGGACGGGGTTTCCTTGAGAGTGGAAAGCAGATATTGGCTGGTACGCATCGCGGTAGACCTTAGCTAAGACGGGCGGCTGGGCCCTGGATAATTTCAAGAGCGGAATTTTAACAGGCCGGACCCTGCGGCCCAAGGGCTAAATTCGTACGACGGGAGAAAGCGGGGGCATCGCCCCCGCTTGGGTCAGACCCGAAATTGCGACAGCAGGCGCTGTTGCAGCAGGCTGGCCTGATGCAGGGAGGAGGCGAGCTGCAGGCACTCCTGCGCCTCCTGCTCGCCGGTCTGGGCCTGCAGGCTGATGCCGGAGACCTTGTCCGAGGTGTGGCTCAGGGTATGGGAGAGCTGACCGGTGGCATCGGCCACCTGTTGCACCATGTCCGCCAGATGGTCGATGGCCTCTTCCACCTTGAACAGGATCTGCCTGGTGTTGTCAGAGTCCTCCATACCGGATTCCACCGTCTTCAGATTGCGCTGCATCATCAGATAGGCTTTCTCGGTCTGTTGCTGGATGCTGTTGATCACCTCGGTTATTTCGGCGCTGGAGGAGGCGGTGCGATTGGCCAGGGTGCGCACCTCGTCGGCCACCACGGCAAAGCCGCGGCCCATTTCGCCGGCCCGGGCCGCCTCGATGGCGGCGTTGAGCGCCAGCAGGTTGGTCTGCTCCGAAATGCTGCTGATGGTGGAGATGATCTGGCCAATCTGGCTGGCCTGCTCCTTGAGGGCATTGATGGCGTTGGCGCACTCGCCCACTTCCACCACTACCCGCTGCATGCCGTTGCTGGCGGAGGTCACGTATTGGCTGCTCTCGGCGGTGAGCTGGCGTACCTCGTTGGCGTTTTGTGCCGCCAGGCTGCAGTTGTCCGAGATGGAGGTGGCGACCTGGACCATCTGCTCGCTGTCGTGGTGCAGTGCCTGGGCGTGTTCGGCGGTCTGGCGGCTGCTCTGGCTGATGGCTTCGACCCGGTTGACCGAGGTGTGGACGTGCTCGCTGATGTGCTGGTTGTTGTCCATGGTGGAGCTGATCATCTTCTGCAGTTTCTCGATGAAGCGATCCACGCTGCCGGCCAGCGAGCCAATCTCGTCGTCGCGCTTGAGATTGATGCGGGCATTGAGGTCGCCTTCTCCTGCCGCGATATCCTGCATGCGCTGATTGACCTGCAGCAGGGGTTTGACGATGGTGCGCACCAGCCAGAAGCCGCACAGGGTCACGAGCAGCAGGCTCAACAGCAGGCCCCCCAGCAGCAGGTTCTTGGTGTGGCTGATGATGCTGTTGAGCTGGTTCACCTGATCCTCGACCGTGGCGTCCCCCTTGGCTTCGACCTCGACCAGTTGCTGCTTGAGCTGGTCGGCACTGCGTTCATAGTTGACCAGTTGACCCTGATACTCGCCCAGTGCCGCCATCCACTGCACCATCAGCCGCTGTACCTCGGTTTGCAAGGTGCGGTACTGGGTTGCCAGCGACTGGCCGGCAAATTCCCCTTCGCCGGGCACATCAAACATGCCGCTGCCCAGCATGGCGTCGACCGCTTCCTGGTAGAAGCGGGTCGCCTCCTTCATCTCGGCCTGGATGGCGGGAGTCGGCCCCTCGCTCTGCATCTTCTCCAGTGCATAGAGCTGGCGCAGGAAGCCGATGTTGGCCTCCATGCCGCCATCGGCAGCATGCCAGCGGGTTGCCAGACCGCCATTCCAGCTGATGGCCTGATCCGGCGACTGGGTCAGGCTCTCGACCGCGCCGTCCCCCACCACCTCAAGCTGGGTCGAGAGGCGGGACATGCGCTCCGAGCTGGCGCGCAGCGCCTGATCGACGCTGGTAAAGGCCCGGTAGAGTGCCAGCAACTGCTCCTGTTGCTGCTGATAGGCCAGATGCTGCTGATCCATCGCGCTGATGGCGGTGGCGTCGATCAACCGGCCTTCCCCCACCCGGCGCATGGCATCGGCGGTGGCCGCTCTGGCGCGCTGCAGCTCCGGCTCGTCGAGCGGCATGCCTCTGAGCATCTTCTGGATGTAGAGCGACTGGTTGCCGAGCTCGATGGACCCTTCCATGGCGCCATCGGCAGTCTGCCAGGCGGCGCCCAATACATAGGAGAGCAGATCCGCCAGCCGCTGGCTGCCATACCAGCCGACGATGCCCATCCCCAGCGTGCAGCTGAGCAGAATGGTCAGCCCGAGATTCGATGTGGTGACAATTTTCATGATGCAGGACCTTCCTTGGCTCCGAACAAACCCAATTCAGTGTTTTATCAATGGCGGGAATCCGCCATTCCCGATGAAAAATAAAGTTGTTGCCATACCCGGATCCAAGCATGGCTGGCAACGGGCGAACGTGCCGAGAATCCGCCCCGATCCTCACCGCCCTATGCTGGATACTTATCCAGTTATTCTTTATGCTATGAGCCAATTTACAGATAGCTGGTTTGGTGAGGAGATTGCCGTGATTGGTCGCTTGAGAGGCGTAGTCATTGAGAAACAACCCCCCGAGGTACTGCTGGAGGTCGGGGGCGTGGGCTATGAGGTACAGATGCCCATGAGCTGCTTCTATGATCTGCCCGAGATCGGCAAGGAGGCGACCATCCACACCCACTTCGTGGTGCGGGAAGATGCCCAGCTGCTCTATGGCTTCAACCACAAGCAGGAGCGGGCGCTGTTTCGCGAGCTGATCAAGACCAACGGGGTCGGTCCCAAGCTGGCGCTGGCCATCCTCTCCGGCATGACTGCCACCCAGTTCGTGCTGAGCGTCGAGCGCGAAGAGATAAGCTCCCTGGTCAAGTTGCCGGGAGTGGGCAAGAAGACCGCCGATCGGTTGGTGGTGGAGATGAAGGACCGGCTCAAGGGCTGGGTCAGCCACGATCTCTTCTCGCCGGCCGAGATCACCCTGCCTGCCAGAGAGAGTGCCCTGCGGGCGCCGGATTCGAGCGAAGAGGCAGCCAGCGCGCTGGTGGCGCTCGGCTACAAGCCGCAGCAGGCCAGTCAGATCGTCAGCAAGGTCGCTGTCGACGGCATGTCGGTGGAAGATATCATCCGTGAAGCACTGCGCAGCCTGGTGTGAGGTAGACAATGATTGAAGCGGATCGTCTCATCTCCGCCTCCGGCGGGCGGGAAGAGGAAGTCATCGATCGGGCCATCCGGCCCAAGCTGCTGGCCGATTACACCGGTCAGGATCCCGTCTGCGAGCAGATGGAGATCTTCATCGCGGCGGCGCGCCAGCGCGGCGAGGCGCTCGATCACCTGTTGATCTTCGGCCCGCCGGGGCTTGGCAAGACCACGCTGGCCAACATCGTGGCCAACGAGATGGGGGTCAACATCAAGACCACCTCCGGCCCGGTGCTGGAGAAGGCCGGCGATCTGGCGGCGCTGCTCACCAACCTCGAACCGAACGACGTGCTGTTCATCGACGAGATCCACCGCCTCAGTCCGGTGGTGGAGGAGGTGCTCTATCCGGCGATGGAAGATTACCAGCTCGACATCATGATCGGGGAGGGGCCCGCCGCCCGTTCCATCAAGCTCGATCTGCCCCCCTTCACCCTGATCGGTGCCACGACCCGGGCTGGCTCCCTCACCAGTCCGCTGCGGGATCGTTTTGGCATAGTGCAACGGCTCGAGTTCTACAACGTCAAGGATCTGACCGACATCGTCGCGCGCAGCGCCCGTTGCCTCGGGCTCGACATGACGGAAGACGGTGCACTGGAGGTGGCGCGTCGTTCGCGCGGTACGCCGCGAATTGCTAACCGTTTGTTGCGCCGGGTGCGCGATTTTGCCCAGGTGAAATCTGACGGCCGCATTGATGGACCCATAGCGGCCCGAGCCATGGACATGCTGGACGTGGATAATGAAGGCTTCGACTTCATGGACCGCAAGTTATTGTTGGCTGTGATAGACAAGTTTCTGGGCGGGCCGGTGGGGCTCGACAACCTGGCGGCTGCCATCGGGGAGGAGAAGGACACTATCGAGGATGTACTCGAGCCTTATCTGATCCAGCAGGGCTATCTGCAACGTACACCCAGAGGGCGGATCGCGACACCAAGAGCTTATGCGCATTTTGGCCTGCAACGGCCAGATGAAGGGTGAAAATAGCTGATTGAACAAAAAACCGCCGCTAGAGGCGGTTTTTTGTTATCCGGGCAAAAAAAAAGCCCACTGCGGATGCGGTGGGCAAAGACAATTCAGGATGGATGTTCACAGACAGTGAGTGCGTCTGGAGACAGACCGGTAAAAAAACAGAGGAGCCGTCGCGAGGCCTCAGAGTCGGTTCATTTGATAGAGCTGCACGAACGAAAGCTTGTAGTAACGGATGGTTTTAGCAACAAACTTTTTCATCTTTGATTCCAATAAACAGGTTCGAAATGTTCATCGAATACGTACCGGGAACCCAGATTGACCGGCCTGTATCCAAGGGTATGCCCTCACTGCGAGGCGCATTGTAGGAGCTCTATCGGACTCGGACAAACAAGAAAAATTACCTATCTCAGATTAGATTAACTAATCATTTTGCCGGCTTGTGGAATTAGCATGAACATGCGCTTTTAGTGGTTTTTAATTAGTTTGATTCGGACCCGGCACAGCCACAGGAAACATTATGAAAACGACCTTGTCAGTTGTTTTTTAACAGAACCATTACTAATTGGTGATAAATATAAATTTGATTTAAATCAATGATTTGCGATCTTTGTTTTTTTGTGACACAGCTCTCTAAAATAAATCTCATCGGTCGTGAAAATGCCTTTAAAAGGCATGTATTCATGATGGTTTTACATTGATTTCAATCAAATAAAGGTGATATAAAACGCAGGTCATTATGGGCGGGAATAAAGCAAGCTGGATTGTTTTGTAATTGTTAAACATTAGCTTTTTTTGTTCCATATTATTGCCTTGTTGTTAATGTGGTGGCAGTCGAATCCGGTCGTCAGTGCAAAACTGGAACATGACCGATAATTCGGGGACTTCCAACGGAAGCTTTGTCCTTAAAACTTAAAATAGCCGTGCCAATAATCGGTGAGGAAACATCATGATTGCTGAGCATGTGGTAGACCTATCGCGGTTCCAATTCGCTGCGACGGCCCTTTATCACTTCCTGTTTGTGCCCCTGACGCTCGGAATGGCCTTCATTCTGGCGATCATGGAGTCTGTCTATGTGATGACCAACAACCCTGTCTACCGGGACATGACCAAGTTCTGGGGCAAGTTGTTTGGTATCAACTTTGCCCTTGGGGTCACCACAGGGCTGACCATGGAGTTTCAGTTCGGTACCAACTGGGCTTACTACTCCCACTACGTCGGCGATATCTTCGGGGCCCCGCTGGCCATCGAAGGCTTGATGGCCTTCTTCCTGGAATCTACCTTCGTCGGTATGTTCTTCTTCGGTTGGGATCGCCTCTCCAAGCGTCAGCACCTGGCTGCGACCTGGCTGATGGCACTCGGGACCAACCTCTCCGCCCTCTGGATCCTGGTGGCCAACGGCTGGATGCAGAACCCGGTCGGTGCCGAATTCAACTTCGAATCCATGCGGATGGAGATGGTGAGTTTCGCTGATCTGGTGTTCAACCCGGTTGCCCAGGTCAAGTTCGTGCATACCGTCGCGGCCGGCTACACCACGGGCGCCATGTTCGTGCTGGGTATCTCTTCCTATTACCTGCTGAAGAATCGTGATGTTGCCTTTGCTCGTCGCTCCTTCGCCATTGCAGCCGCTTTCGGCATGGCTTCCATCCTCTCCGTGCTGATCCTCGGTGACGAGTCCGGTTACGAGACCGGTGAAGTGCAGAAGGTGAAACTGGCGGCCATCGAGGCCGAGTGGAACACCGAGCCGGCACCTGCCTCCTTTACCCTGTTCGGCATTCCGAATCAGGAAGAGATGCGCACCGACTACGCCATCAAGATCCCCTATGCGCTCGGCATCATCGCTACCCGTTCCCTGGATGGTCAGGTCACCGGCCTCAAGGATCTGAAGAGCGAGCATGAGCTGCGCGTGCGCAACGGCATGACCGCCTACGACCTGTTGACCAAGCTGCAATCCGGCGACAAGTCCGACGATACCCGTGCCCGCTTCGATGAAGTGAAGCAGGATCTGGGCTACGGTCTGCTGCTCAAGCGCTACACCAACAACGTCACCGATGCCACCGACGAACAGATCAAGGCTGCCGTGGATGACTCCATCCCGCAGGTTGCACCGCTGTTCTTTGCCTTCCGCATCATGGTTGCCTGCGGCATGCTGATGCTGCTGCTGATCGGTCTGGCCTTCTATGACAGCACCCGTCACAAGATCGGCGAGCGCAAGTGGCTGCTCAAGGCGCTGCTGTACGGTATCCCCTTGCCCTGGATCGCCATCGAGTGCGGCTGGTTCGTCGCTGAGTATGGCCGTCAGCCCTGGACCATCGCCGAAGTGCTGCCGACCTCCGTCTCTGCATCCAATGTGCCGGCGTCCGAGATCTGGTTCTCCCTGATCGGGATCTGCCTGTTCTATACCGTACTGCTGATCATCGAGATGTACCTGATGTTCAAGTACGCGCGTCTGGGCCCAAGCAGCCTGAAGACGGGCAAGTACCACTTCGAACAGAGCAAGGCATAAGGAGAGTAACCCATGTTTGATTACGAAATGTTGCGTCTGGTCTGGTGGGTGCTGGTCGGTGTCTTGCTGATCGGTTTCGCCATCACCGACGGCTTCGATATGGGGGTGGGCGCACTGCTCCCCTTCGTCGGCAAGAAGGATGTCGAGCGTCGGGTGATGCTCAACACCATGGGCCCGCACTGGGAAGGCAACCAGGTATGGCTGGTGACTGCCGGTGGTGCCCTGTTTGCCGCCTGGCCCATGGTCTATGCCGCCGCCTTCTCCGGCTTCTACATCGCCATGATCCTGACGCTGATGGCCCTGTTCTTCCGCCCGGTCGGCTTCAAGTACCGCTCCCTGCGTGAAGACGCCAAGTGGCGCAGCAACTGGGACTGGGCGCTGTTCGTCGGCAGTGCGGTGCCGCCCATCGTGTTTGGGGTGGCATTCGGCAACCTGCTGCAGGGCGTACCGTTCGACTTCAACCAGTTCATGATGCTGACCTATCACGGCAACTTCTTCGGTCTGCTCAATCCGTTCGGCCTGCTGGCCGGCCTGGTGAGCCTGTTCATGCTGGTCACTCAGGGTGCGACCTGGCTGATGATGAAGACCGACGGTGAAGTGCTGGCCCGCTCCCGCACTGCTGCCATGATCTGCTCGCTGCTGACGCTGGTGCTGTTCGGTCTGGCCGGTTTCTGGGTCAGCGGCATGGAAGGCTATGTGGTGGTCAAGGCGGCCGCGACTGATGCCGTTTCCAATCCGATGAACAAGGAAGTGGTGCGTCAGGCCGGAGCCTGGATGAACAACTACAGCCTCTATCCCTGGATGGTTGCCGCACCTATGCTGGGTCTGGCCATGAGCCTGCTGACCGCGCTGTTCGCCAAACTGAACAAGGGCTGGCTGGCGTTCACTACCTCCTCCCTGGCGGTTGCCGGCGTGATCCTGACTGCGGGCTTCTCCATGTTCCCGTTCGTGATGCCTTCCAGTCTTGAGCCGTCACTGAGCCTGACCATGTGGGATGCCACTGCCTCCTTCAACACCCTCAAGGTGATGACGGTGGCGGCTGCCATCTTCGTACCGATTGTGCTGGGTTATACCCTGTGGACCTACATCAAGATGTTCGGCCGGGTGACCAGCAAGCACATCGAAGACAACCAACAATCGCTCTACTAAGAAGGTGCCCTGATATGTGGTATTTCACCTGGATCCTGGGTCTGTTGCTGGCTTGCGCATTCGGCATCATCAATGCGCTCTGGCTGGAGCACACCGAGAACATGGATCGCCAGATCGATGAGAACAAGTGATCGACTCGCCCGGTTGGCCGCTCCATTGGAGCGCCAACCCTGGCAGGGGTTGATGCTGTTGGCGGCGGCCCTTCTGGCCGTCGCCATTTTACAGGCTCCCAACCTGGTGGCCGCCAATACCAGTGAACACGGGCTCTGGCTCGCGCCCTGGCTGATGTGGGCGGTCTGTTGCGGCGTCATGCACGGGCTGGGATTTCATCCCCGCAGCCTCATCGGTCGTGTGCTGTTTTGCCCCTGGCTCGCCTGGCCCAGTTTGTTATATGGGCTCTGGTTGACCCAAGGCTATTTCCTTTCATAAAAAACGGGGGGAGGCAGGATTTCCCTGCTTCCCCCTGCTTCTTTCCTATTCAGCCCTGCGCTATGATAGTCCCCCATCTGACTGTCGAATGGATCACAGATTGTTATGGGGGAAGTCTCTGAGTTTCCGGTACGGGTCTACTACGAAGACACCGATGCCGGGGGCATCGTCTACAACGCCAATTATCTCAAGTTTATGGAACGTGCTCGCACCGAGTTCCTGCGCTGCGGCGGCATCGAACAGGATGTCATGCTGCGCGACGGGTTCGCGTTTGTGGTGAGTCGAACAGAGATCGATTTCCGCTCGGCGGCCCGATTTAATGAGCTTTTGACTGTATTAACGCAAGTGACTGAAGTGAAACGCGCCTCCATGCGTTTTTCACAACGGATACTGGCGGCTGATGGACGACTGATCACCCAGGCCATGGTACAGATAGCCTGTGTCAGTCATCCGCATATGAAACCTGTTGCAATACCTGAAAATGTGAAGGGAGTGCTGTTAAGTGCACGCTGAAATTTCGTTTATTGGCCTGTTTTGGCAAGCCAGCCTGCTGGTAAAACTGGTCATGATGACCCTGATGGGTATGTCGGTAGTCTCCTGGGCGCTGATCATCCAGCGTTCCAAGGCCATCAAGGCAGCCAATCTCGCATCGGAGCAATTTGAAGACAGATTCTGGTCCGGGGTCGATCTGAACCGTCTCTACCAGGAGTCCTCCTCCCGTCGCGACGACATCGAAGGCATGGAAGACATCTTCTACTCCGGCTTCAAGGAGTACGCCCGTCTGCTCAAGGCCGGTGCCCGTGGTCAGGATGCGGTGATGGACGGTACTTACCGTGCCATGCGGGTCTCCCTTTCCCGTGCCGTGGACGAACTGGAATCCAACCTGCCGGTGCTGGCGACCATCGGCTCCATCAGCCCCTACATCGGTCTGTTTGGTACCGTCTGGGGGATCATGAACGCCTTTATCGCCCTGGGTCAGGTGCAGCAGGCCACCCTGCAGATGGTGGCACCCGGTATCGCGGAAGCGCTGATCGCCACCGCCATGGGTCTGTTTGCCGCCATCCCGGCCGTTATCTTCTACAACCGCTTCTCCAACAAGGTCGAGCGGCTGGAAAACGCCTACGCCAACTTCATGGACGAGTTCACCACCATTCTGAACCGTCAAATTGCTCAGCAGCAGGGTGATCAGTAATGCAAACCTATCAGCGGATCCGGCGCAAGAAGGTGGCCGAGATCAACGTGGTTCCCTATATCGACGTCATGCTGGTGCTGCTTATCATCTTCATGGCGGTGACGCCCGTGATCACGCAAGGGGTCAAGGTTGACCTGCCGCAGGCGGAATCCGAGCAGTTGCCGGAAGATGCCAAGCCGCCCTTCATCGTCAGCGTCAACACCGAAGGTGAGTACGTAATCAAGGCCGGCGAGGCCGATGACGAGCCGGTGCCTGCCGGTACTCCCGAGGCGATGCAGCAATACATCACCGAGAAGGCCATGGGCTACCTGGCCATCAACCAGAACGCCCCGGTGGTGGTCGCCGGCGACAAGTCGGTGCGCTATGAAGAGGTGATCCTGCTGATGGTGGCCCTCAAGAAAGCGGGTGTGCCTCAGGTCGGCCTGATGACGGATCCGGTGAACTGACGGAGATGGATGTGAAGCGTGGTATTTCCGGTTATCTCATCGCGTCGCTTCTGCTGCACCTGATCATCGGCATCATCCTGTTTGTCGGGCTCGACTTCAGCAAGCCGAAGCGACCCGAGTCGAAGGGGCAGATCGTCAATGCCGTCATGCTCGACGAGAATTTCCTCAACGAGCAGGCCAAGCAGATCCAGCAGCAGAAGTCTCAGCCCAAGCCGCAGAAGGTAGAGAAAGAGAAGGATAAGGAAGACACGGACATCGCCAAGCGCGAGCTGGCCCAGCAGCAGGAGCGGCTGCGTATCGCCGAGACCAAGCGCAAGGAGGCCGAAGAGGCCACCCGCAAGGCCGAGGCTGAAAAGCAGAAGAAGGTAGCCGAGCAGAAGCAGGCGGAAGAGAAGGCCCAGAAGGCCGAGGAAGCCCGCAAGCTGGAAGAGCAGAAAGCCAAGAAGGTGGAAGCCGAGCGCAAGGCCGCGGAAGAAGAGAGCAAGGCGCTGGCGCTGAAGAAGAAAAAGGAACAAGAGAAGAAAGAGGCCGAAGAGAAGCAGGCCAAGGCGGACGCAGCCAAGAAGGCGGAAGCCGAGAAGAAGGCCAAGCAGGAGGCTGAGAAGAAAGCCAAGGCCGAAGCGGACAAGAAAGCCAAGGCGGAGGCCGAGAAAAAGGCCAAGGCCGAAGCCGACAAGAAAGCCAAGGAGGCCAAAGAAGAGGCCGCCAAGAAGGCAAAAGCTGACGCAGAGAAGAAAGCCAAGGCGGAGGCCGACAAGCAGGCCAAGATCGCGGCAGAGCGCAAGCGCAAGGCGGCCGAGGAGGCCAAGCTGCAAAAAGAGATGGAAGACATGATGCAGCAGCAGCTGGCGGCTGAGGCAAATGCTCGCAGTCAGGCTGCATCTGCTGCAGCGCAGGGCGAGGTCGACAAATACGCGGCACTCATCAAGGCGACTGTTGAGCGATATATGATTTTGGATCCCACCATGCGGGGCAAAACATGTACTATCGGCGTACGTCTTGCGAGCACTGGCTTTGTCATTTCGGTAGATAACGGCCAGGGTGACCCGGCGGTATGTCGTTCCGGCAAGGCGGCCGTATTGAAGGCCAACCAACTGCCGGTGCCGAAGGATCCTGCGGCGTTCGAGATGTTGAAGGAGTTCAACCTCAAGTTGGAACCGAGCATCTAAGGCCTGGGTAAGGTAAATCGTGTAGCGTGGTTGGCAGCATCTTGCCGAGAAAGGAAGTTAATCTCTCATTTTTTTGGAACCGAGTATTTAAGCCATGATAAGAAAAGTGTTTTTTGCTTTGGTTGGCTGTTTGTTGCTGGGCCAGAGCGCCCAGGCGGCCTTGGACATCGTCATCACTGGCGGTATCGACAGTGCCCGACCCATTGCGGTCGCCCCCTTCAAGTGGGAAGGCAATGGCCAGCTGCCGCAGGACATCGCGGAAGTGGTCTCCAACGACCTGATGCGCAGCGGCAAGTTCAAGCCGCTGGCTCGTGGCCAGATGCCGCAGACGCCGAGCACCAGCGGCGAAATCAACTTCGCACCCTGGGCTTCACAAGGGGTCGAGGCCGTGGTGGTCGGTTCCATTGCCGCTGTCGGTGACGGTACCTACAAGATCAACTTCGAGTTGGTCGACGTGCTGAAGGGCCAGCTGGCCAAGGCGCAAGGTGGCGAGAGCAACGGCTATATCCTGGACAGCCGCATGGCGACCATCCCGGGTGCCCAGATGCGTCAGTTCGCTCACCGCATCTCCGACATCGTCTATGAGCGTCTGACCGGCGAGCGTGGGGCCTTCCTGACTCGTCTGGCCTATGTATCCGTCCAGCAGGGCACCCAGTTCCCGTATCAGCTGCGCATCGCCGACTACGACGGCTACAACGAGAAGACCCTGCTGCGCTCCCGCGAGCCGCTGATGTCCCCGGCCTGGTCGCCGGATGGCAGCAAGCTGGCCTACGTGAGTTTCGAGAACCAGAAGTCCGAGATCTACGTGCAGGATATCTACACCCAGCAGCGCAGCCTGATCACCAGTTTCCGCGGGATCAACGGCGCGCCTGAGTGGTCTCCGGATGGTCGTCGTCTGGCTATCGTTCTCTCCAAGGATGGTTCACCGAACCTCTATGTGGTTGATGTCGCTAGCAAGCAGCTGACCCGCGTCACAACCAGCCGGGTGATCGACACCGAACCCTCCTGGATGCCGGACGGGCAAAATTTGTTGTTCACCTCTGAACGTGGTGGCAAACCCCAGATTTATAGCGTAAATTTGGCGACTGGTATGACTCGCCGGATGACTTGGGAAGGTGAATCCAACCAGGGCGCATCCATCACTCCTGATGGCAAAATCATGGTGATGGTGACTCGTGTTCAGGGGCAGTACCGTATTGCCCGTCAGGACATGGAAAACAATGCCCTGCTGGTCCTTACCCAGAGTGCGCTGGATGAGTCGCCAAGTGTGGCTCCCAATGGCAGCATGATCATTTATGCCACCATCTATCAGGGTCGTAAGAGTCTCGCGTTGGTGTCGACTGATGGTCGCTTCAAGGCTGTGCTTCCGACCAGTAGCGGTGAAATTCGTGCACCAGCTTGGTCGCCCTTCTTGAATTGATAAAAATCCAATTGTTTTTTGTTTTGTTATAAAGGTTTAAGGAAATAGCATGCAACTCAATAAACTGCTCAAGGGTTTGGCCATCGCACTGCCACTGTTCACCCTGGCCGCTTGTAGCTCTTCTTCTGATTCTGACGCCGCTGGCGCTGAGTCAGGTATGACCGACGGCATGGGCGGTGTACAAACCGGCGGCGCCAACGGCATGTTGTCCCCGGAAGAGCAGATGCGTCAGAAGTTCGAAGCGCTGCAACGTGACAACGTGATCTACTTCCCGTTCGACGGTTACGATATCCAGGGTCAGTACGCTGATCTGCTGGATGCCCACGCCAGCTACCTGCGCGAGCGCCCGAGCGTTAAAGTCCTGATCGAAGGTCACGCCGACGAGCGCGGTACTCCGGAGTACAACATCGCCCTGGGCGAGCGTCGTGCCAAGGCCGTTGCCAAGTATCTGCAAACCCTGGGTGTGCAGGCCGAGCAGCTCTCCATCGTCAGCTATGGCGAAGAGAAGCCGCTGGACATGTCCCACACCGAGGATGCCTTTGCCAAAAACCGCCGTGCGGTTCTGGTTTACTAAGGTTTAAACCGAACAAAGTTCGTTTATATGCAAGCGGCCATTTCGATGGCCGTTTTATTTGCACTAAACGCCAAGGTTTGATCCGAATGAAATCTGTATAAGCGAGCGACGATGGCGCTGGCCGTTTTATTTGCCCTAAACGCTAAGGTTTGATCCGAATGAAATCTGTGTACAAGCAAGCTGTTGTTGCGCTGGCCGTATTGGTTGCTCTGAATGCGCAGGCGGCGGCTCCCGTCAGCGATCTGAGCGGTGACTCGGGTGGCGGTGTTGTCCTTAGCGGCAACAACGGCGCCATCGTGCCCACCGGCAGCCTGGAAGACAGGGTTGCCCTGCTGGAGCGCACCCTCAATGCCCGTCTGCGCCTGCAAGCCGAATTGCAGCAGCAGGTCGACTCCCTGCAGGGGGAGGTATCCGAGCTGCGCGGTCAGCTGGAACAGCAGACTTACCAGATGGAACAGTCGCAAGAGCGTCAGCGTCAGCTCTATCAGGAGCTCGACAAGGTGGCCAACAGCCAGCCTGCTGCTACGCCAGCCGCCCCGGCAGCCGCCGCTGCGAGCGCGGCACCGGCAGCTGCGGCCAACTACTCGACCAACCTGAATGAGAACCAGGCCTACGATGCGGCCGTGAACATGGTGCTCAAGGAGAAGAACTACGACAAGGCCATCCCCGCCTTCGAAGGGTTCATCAAACAGTATCCAAGCTCGAGCTATGTCCCCAATGCCCATTACTGGCTGGGTCAGCTGTTGTTCAACAAGGGTGACCGGACCGGCGCTGCTGCCCAGTTCACCACGGTGGCAACCAAGTTCAGCAAGTCGCCCAAGCGAGCCGATGCGCTGTTGAAGCTGGGCATGCTGGCACAGCTTGACGGCAAGAAGGCGGAAGCGAAGAACTTCTATGAGCAGGTGATCAAGGGTTACCCGAACACCTCGCCGGCCCAACTGGCCAAGCAGAGTTTGAGCAAGCTGTAACATTGCTGCATGTCACTGTTTTCGTAACAGTCTTGTAAATACAGCCCCGCTTTGTATGCGCAATGAACAAACAGATTGAATTTAAGATTTTTCTATTGCGCCAGGATGATAAATCCGTAATATAGGCCGCCGTCAGAGCCGGTGCAGTATTGCAGTCGGTCCTGGTCGTGGTGAGGGTCGTTAGCTCAGTCGGTAGAGCAGTTGACTTTTAATCAATTGGTCGCTGGTTCGAATCCAGCACGACCCACCATTCTCTCCACCAGGTGGAGACAGCATTCCCAGGTCGCTTAGCTCAGCTGGGAGAGCACCTCCCTTACAAGGAGGGGGTCACTGGTTCGATCCCAGTAGCGACCACCAGTTTTAAACTGTTTGCCAAGGCAAGCAGTGTGCCAGGCAAGTCGGTGTGGGTCGTTAGCTCAGTCGGTAGAGCAGTTGACTCTTAATCAATTGGTCGTAGGTTCGATCCCTACACGACCCACCAATCTGGCCACAAGAATTCCCAGGTCGTTTAGCTCAGCTGGGAGAGCACCTCCCTTACAAGGAGGGGGTCACTGGTTCGATCCCAGTAACGACCACCATCT